>JAIVHA010000022.1 GCA_020201295.1 Lysobacteraceae bacterium
CAACGGATGGACCAGGCCAACCGGGCCTTGGGCCGGCTGGATGGCATCAGTCAGGTCTGGTCGAACTCCGGCCATTTTCTCAACCAGCTTTTGTACCAGTATGTGCGTAAGGAAGCCGTCCTGTCTTCCCAGATCGAGGGTACCCAGTCGTCGCTTTCCGACCTGTTGCTTTATGAACTCGAGGAAACCCCCGGGGTGCCACTGGACGACGTTCAGGAAGTCTCCCGCTATGTCGCCGCACTGACCCACGGGCTGACCCGATTGCGCGAGGGGTTCCCGTTGAGCCTGCGCTTGCTGCGGGAAATCCACGGCATCCTGCTGGTCCAGGGTCGCGGGGCCGACAAGACACCCGGGGAGTTCCGCCGCAGCCAGAACTGGCTGGGTGGGTCCCGCCCCGGCAATGCCGTGTTCGTGCCGCCGCCACCGGAACGACTGATGGAGTGCCTGGATCCGTTTGAGCATTTCCTGCACGATGAACCGGAACCCATGCCGTCGCTCATCAAGGCGGCCTTGGCCCACGTGCAATTCGAAACCATTCATCCGTTTCTCGACGGCAACGGCCGACTGGGACGCATGCTGATCACCCTGCTGCTGTGTCACGACAAGGTGCTGGGTGAACCCTCCCTGTATCTCAGCCTGTATTTTAAAATTCATCGATCCGAGTACTACGATCACCTGCAGCGGGTACGCATCGACGGTGACTGGGAAAGCTGGCTGTGCTTCTTTTTGATTGGCATCACGGAAACCGCGACACAGGCCACGGCAACGGCGCAAAAACTCTGGGCCCTGTTTGACGGAGACCGGCGTCGCATCCAGGAACAGGGCAAGATCGCCGGTACCGCCCTGCGGGTGCACGATTTACTGCAACAACGCCCGATTCTGTCCATCGCGGCGGCCTGCAAAGTACTGGAACTGACTCATCCCGCGGTCAACAAGAGCCTGCGCAAACTTGAGGAAATGAATATCGTGCGCGAAATCACCGGGCGGCAGCGTAATCGCCTGTATTTGTATGAGTCCTACATGAATATCCTGAATGAAGGACTGGAACCGTTCGCAGGTTAAGAAGATGCCTTACTCAGGAGTCAGTATTGATCGCTACAGTCGAGTCACGTCATTCCCGCGAAAGCGGGAATCCAATTTCTACGTACACCCGCCTGATGCCGCCGACAAGAAAACAGCCGCCCCAGAATTTCTGTAAGCGACTGTTTTTGTTTTGATTATTGGTGGGCGGTACTGGTATTGAACCAGTGACCCCTGCCGTGTGAAGGCAGTGCTCTACCGCTGAGCTAACCGCCCCGGGATTGCTCGAGAGCGGGAATTGTAGTGGCGCGGCCGGCGGCGGTCAACGGCCGGCAGGGGGTTCGGGGCGGTCGGGGTCTCCTGCCTGCGTCCGTGGCGCATCTGCTACAATCCTGACCTTCCTTATAGATGCAAGGCCGTACCCCATCACCATGACCGTCCGTACCCGTTTCGCCCCCAGCCCCACGGGCTTTCTCCATGTCGGCGGCGCCCGTACCGCACTGTTTTCCTGGCTCCATGCCCGCAAGCACGGCGGCCAGTTCGTACTGCGCATCGAGGATACCGACCTGGAGCGTTCCACGGCGGAATCGGTCAACGCCATCCTCGAGGGCATGACCTGGCTGGGCCTGGAGTACGACGAGGGGCCCTTCTACCAGACCGAACGCTTCGACCGCTACAAGGAGGTCATCGGCGAGCTGCTGGCGTCCAGGCAGGCCTACAAGTGCTACTGCAGCCGCGAGCGCCTGGACGCCCTGCGTGAAGAGCAGATGGCCACCAAGCAGAAGCCGCGCTACGACGGTCATTGCCGCCCCGGCGCCACACCGCCCACACCCGACGCGCCCTTCGTGGTGCGCTTGCGCAACCCCCTGGAAGGCGAGGTGGTGGTGGAAGACCAGATCCGTGGGCGGGTGGTATTCCGCAACGAGGAGCTGGACGACTTGATCCTGGCGCGCAGCGACGGTTCGCCCACCTATAACCTGTCGGTGGTGGTGGACGATGCCGATATGAAGATCACCCATGTGATCCGCGGCGAGGACCACCTCAACAACACGCCGCGCCAGATCAACATCCTGCGTGCCATGGGCGTGGAGCCGCCGCTCTATGCCCATGTGCCCATGATCCATGGCGACGACGGTGCCAAGCTGTCCAAGCGCCACGGCGCGGTCAGTGTCATGGAATACCGCGACCAGGGCTACATGCCCGAGGCGCTGCTCAATTACCTGGCGCGCCTGGGATGGTCGCATGGCGACCAGGAGATCTTCTCCGTGGACGAGATGATCCAGCTGTTCGACATCGCCGAGGTGAACAAGTCCGCCTCCTGCTTCAACACGAGCAAGCTGGACTGGCTCAACCAGCAGTACCTGATGAACAGTGATCCCGCCCATGTGGCCCGTTATCTGAGCGTGCACCTGGGCCGGCTGGGCATCGACCCGGCGCCGGCCCCGGATCTGGTGGACGTGGTCATGGCGCAGCGCGAGCGCGCCCACACCCTGGTGGAACTGGCCGAGATCAGCGCCTTCTACTACCGGGATTTCGACAGCTTCAATGAAAAGGCCGCCGCCAAGGCCCTCAAGGCCGCTGCCGTGGAACCGCTCACGCACATGAAACAGGCCCTGGCGGCACTGCCGGACTGGAGCCGCGAGCGGATCCATGCTGCCATGGAGCAGGTGGTGGCGGAACTCGGCGTCGGTTTCGGCAAGGTGGGCATGCCGCTGCGTGTGGCCGTCACCGGCGGCGCGCCTTCGCCGGACCTGGATCTCACCCTCTGGCTGGTGGGTCGCGAGGCCTGCCTGCGCCGCATCGACAAGGCCCTGGACTACATCGGTCAGCACGCATCATGAATGATACGACTTCGACACCCACCAACTTCATCCGCCACATCATCGAGGACGACCTGGCGGAAGGGCGGCATCAGACGATCGTCACGCGCTTCCCGCCGGAGCCCAATGGCTACCTGCACATCGGTCATGCCAAGTCCATCTGCCTGAACTTCGGGGTCGCGCGCGACTTCCAGGGCCGCTGCAACCTGCGCTTCGACGACACCAATCCGCACAAGGAGAACGTGGAGTTCGTGGAGTCCATCCAGGCCGATGTGCGCTGGCTGGGCTTCGACTGGGAGGATCGGCTCTACTACGCTTCCAATTACTTCGAAAAGCTGTATGACTATTTCCCGACGGCGCCAAGGTGTTGCGCGCCAGGATCGACATGGCCTCGCCCAACATCAACCTGCGCGATCCCACCCTGTACCGCATCCGTCACGGGGTGATCCATCACCAGACCGGCGCGGAGTGGTGCCTGTATCCCATGTACGACTACACCCATCCGATTTCAGATGCCCTGGAGGGGGTGACGCATTCCCTCTGCACCCTGGAGTTCGAGGATCACCGGCCCCTGTACGACTGGGTGCTGGACAACCTCTCCATCGACTGCCACCCGCGCCAGATCGAGTTCTCGCGCCTCAACCTCGAATACGCGGTCATGAGCAAGCGCAAGCTCACCCGACTGGTGGAGGAGGGGCATGTGGAGGGCTGGGACGATCCGCGCATGCCCACCGTCGCCGGTCTGCGCCGGCGCGGCTTCACGCCGGCCTCCATCCGCGATTTCTGCGACCGCATCGGCGTCACCAAGTCCGCCAATACGGTGGAGATGGGCGTGCTGGAAAACTGCATTCGCGAGGACCTCAACGAACACGCGCCGCGGCGCATGGCGGTGCTGCACCCCCTCAAGCTGGTGATCACCAGCTACCCCGAGGGCCAGGTGAAGCAGCTGGAGGTGGCCAACCATCCCCAGGATGAAGCCATGGGCACGCGCCAGCTGCCATTCGGCCGCGAGGTCTGGATCGAGCGAGACGACTTCATGGAAGTGGCGCCCAACAAGCACTTCAAGCGCCTGGTGAGTGGCGGCGAGGTGCGGCTGCGCAACAGCTACGTGATCCGTTGCGACGAGGTGATCAAGGATGGCGGCGGCGAGATCATCGAACTGCGCTGCAGCCACGATCCCGCCACCCTGGGCGCCAACCCCGAGGGGCGCAAGGTCAAGGGCGTGATCCACTGGGTGTCGGCCGAACATGCGCTGCCCGCCGAGGTGCGGCTCTACGACCGGCTGTTCACCGTGCCCAACCCCGACCAGGCGGGGGGAGGGGAGTTTACCGCCCACCTCAACCCGGAATCCCTGCTCACCCTGACGCGCTGCTACCTGGAGCCCGGTCTCGCCGATGCGCGGCCCGGCGAGCATTTCCAGTTCGAGCGCCAGGGCTATTTCTGCCCGGATCCGGAACCGAGCCACGGCCTGCCGGTGTTCAACCGCACCGTGACCCTACGCGATTCCTGGGCCAAGCTGGAAAAACAGGGCTGAGAACACGGCGCGCCATGCCGCTTCCCGGGGACGGCGGAGGATCATGAAACCCCCGTAGGAGCGGCCTTGGCCGCGAACCGGTTTTCACTGTGGCATTCGCGGCCAAGGCCGCTCCTACAGGTGCTACCCTCAGGGGCATGACGCACCCGGCGGGAGCGAGTCACGGCTACCCGCCCAGCTTCAGAATCCCCCTTCCCGGTCGAAAATGAGGTTTATCGGGAACGGCGCGCAAGCAGCCGTTTCATTTTGTCCGATCCTTGCCCGGGAAGGCTCGATAGCGCCGTGAACCATAGTGCCCAACCCCTTGAAACTCCAGAAGCCGTCGACGGCCGCGAGCCCGTGATCGAGGTCAGGGATCTCGTCAGCCACTATGGTGAACGCAGGATCCTGGATGGTGTCGACCTACAGGTGCGGCGCGGCGAAATCCTGGTCATCATGGGCGGTAGCGGCTCGGGCAAGAGCACTCTGCTGCACCACCTGCTGGGCCTCAAGCGTCCCAGCGCCGGTTCGATACGTCTCCTGGGTAGCGAACTCGAGGATCTTTCCAAAAAACAGCTCTATGCCTTGCGCCGCAGGATGGGCGTAGCCTTCCAGGGCGGGGCGCTGTTCAGCTCCATGAGCCTGAGGGAGAACGTGGCCCTGCCGCTGCGCCAGCATACCCGCCTCGACGAGGAGACCATCCGCATCATGACGCGCATGAAGCTGGAGATGGTGAACCTGGGTGGCTTCGAGGACCTGCGGCCGGCCGAGCTGTCCGGGGGCATGCTCAAGCGCGCCGGCCTGGCGCGCTCACTGATCATGGATCCGGAACTGCTGTTCTTCGACGAACCCTCGGCGGGTCTGGACCCGGTGGTCTCCGCCGAACTGGATGAACTCATCCTGCGCCTGCGCGAGGCCCTGTCCATGACCATCGTGGTGGTCACCCATGAGCTGGAAAGCGCCTTCGGGATCGCCGACCGCATCCTGGTGCTGGACCAGGGTCGCGTCCTGGTGACCGGCACGGTGGAGCAGGTGCGCAACACGGATAACGCACGGGTACAGGACCTGCTCAACCGGCGCCCGCGCAATGAGCCCGTGGATGCCGAGGCCTACCTGCGGCGCCTGACCGGGATGCGGGACTGAGCATGTTTCGCGCCATCGAACGCCTCGGCGACCGCACCCTGTATTTCATCGAGCTCTGGGGGCAGATGGGCCTGTTCCTGTTCACTACCCTGGCGAGTCTGCTGCGGCCGCCCTACCAGCTGCATCCCATCCTCAAACAGATCCATTTCATCGGCGCCCGCTCCACCCTGGTCATCCTGGTAGCGGGGGTCTTCACCGGCATGGTGGTGGCACTGCAGTTTTATGACACCCTGGTGCGTTTCGGCTCCGTGGCCATGCTCGGTTCGGCGGTGGCGCTGGCGCTGATCCGCGAGCTGGGGCCGGTGCTCTCGGCCCTGGTGGTGATTGGACGCGCCGGCTCCGCCATCTGCGCCGAGATCGGCATCATGCGCAACGATGAGCAGATCGACGCCCTGGAGTGCATGGCCATCGATCCCTACAAATACCTCATTGCCCCCAGGATCCTGGGCGGGCTGATTGCCGTGCCGGCACTGACCATGATCTTCATCGTAGTGGGGATATTCGGCGGCTGGTTTGTGGGCGTGGTGCTGTTCGGGGTCAGCGAGGCCGCCTATTTCCACGGCATGTACGACACCGTGGTCTGGCACGATGTGTGGATGGGTGTCGTCAAGTCCTTCGTGTTCGGCCTCATCATCGTCTGGGTGGCCACGGTGCGCGGATTCTTTCTGCATCTTGACCGGTCCGGCGTGTTCGGGGCGGAAGGGGTCAGTCGCACCACCACCAACGCCGTGGTGTTTTCCACCATCGGGGTACTGGTTTCGGACTATCTGATCAGCGCGGTCATGTTATAGGAAGAGAGGCAGAATTCATGAAACGCTTGAATATGGAATTCGGAGTGGGTCTGTTCCTGTTGCTGGGGCTGGCCGCGTTCTTCTACCTGGCGATCAGGATGGGCGATGTCGGCCTGCTGCGGCAGGATGGCTACACGGTGACGGCGCGCTTTATCAGCAGCTCGGGCCTGAAAGAAGGCGCGATGGTGGAACTGGCCGGGGTGCGGGTCGGCAAGGTGCAGCGCATCGTACTGGACCCGGAACGCTATGAGTCCGTGGTGAACCTGGCCATCGAGCCGGGGGTGCGCATTACCGAGGACACCATTGCCTCGGTACGCACCGCTGGTATCATCGGCGACAAATTCATCAAGCTCACGCCCGGTGGCATGGATATCTACCTCGCCGACGGGGATGAGCTCCTCGATACGGAATCCTCGCTGGATATCGAGGAGCTGGTGAGTAAATATATCTTCGAAGGTGGCGACACACCGCAGAGCGACTAGGGATGCCGTAATGGATGCCGGCATACGCCGGCATGACGTGTTAGTTATGGCTTACCAGGATTAATGACCAGGGAGTTATGTCATGAAGAAAGCGTATTACCTGTCCGCACTGATCGGCCTGCTGTGCTGGTTCATAGCGGCCCAGGCGCTGGCGGCGCCTACACCCAAGGAACGCGTGCAGGAAACCGTGGACGCGGTGCTGGAGGTGCTGCGCGATCAAAACCGGGATGTGGAAACCAGGAAAGCGGATATCCGCGTCCTGATCGGTCAGCGCTTTGATTTCCGGGCCATGGCCCAGAGCACCCTGGCGCAGAACTGGCGCACTGCCAGCGAGGCCGAGCAGGACCGCTTCGTGTCCCTGTACGCGCGACTGCTGGAGAATACCTACCTGGTAATGGTGGAGGAATACACCAACGAAACCGTCGAATACCGCAATGAAACCCTGCGCAATGAGAAAAATGCCCAGGTGGATACGGCCATCCTGGCCGCCGACAAGGAAATCCCGGTTGTATACCGCACCCGCCTGAAGGATGGCGACTGGTATATCTATGACGTCATTATCGAAGGCGTAAGCCTGATCAGCAATTATCGCAGCACCTACCAGCAGATCGTACGTCGCGAGGGTATGGATGGGCTGCTGGTGCGGCTGGAGGAAAGGACGGGTTGCGCGGACGGGAATTGTTGAGCATTATGCCCCCTGAGCACAGGCCCGCAGGTGCCTGGACCACCATGCGCAAGTAACGGGAAAATCGGGGGAAAAATCTTTTGGAATGCGCTGTCACCGTTCTTGACAGCCCCCCCATCCTGGAGTAAAGTGCGCGCTTCCATTTCGGGGCTATAGCTCAGCTGGGAGAGCGCTTGCATGGCATGCAAGAGGTCCGCGGTTCGATCCCGCGTAGCTCCACCAGATTTTCCCGTGTTGGGAATGGATCGTTAGCCGTATGCGACGATTCGGTGTGATCAGCGTCTACGCTGGAATCCTGTTGATCATGGTGGGACTGATCGGTGGCTTCGGCGCCCTGTTTGTCGACGCGGATCACATTGCGGTAAACCTGCTCACGCTGGTTCCACTGGGCTTCATGGCCCTGCTGACCGGCACCGTGGTTTGCCAACTGAACCGCCCACGCGGACCTCAGTGAAAAAGAGTACTGTCCCCTTCGTCTAGAGGCCTAGGACATCGCCCTTTCACGGCGACGACAGGGGTTCGACTCCCCTAGGGGACGCCAATTCAGTCAAGGCGTCATCAGGAAGGGCCGCGCAAGCGGCCCTTTTTGCTTGGTGAAGAACTGACTAATTTCCTCTCCGTCATTCCTGATCATCCACTGGCGCTGCCTTGCGCACCGCCGCGATATCTTCCGCGGTGTCCAGCCCCTGTTCGGCCCGCCGCAAGGCCAGCCTGGCATGTTTTAACGCAGCTTTTCTGAGTGACTCATCGTCGAGATTCGCCAGTGCCCGCAGTCCTTTCTGCAAGCGGGTCGCCACCTCGTACGAACAGGCGCACCAGTCTGCCGATGATATCAATGCCGGTGCCCGGATCATTTACAGCCGGTGATAATGCGCGGCTGGCAATTTCCGAGAGCACCACCAGTGCAAAACGCGGATCGTCTTCAAAGGTTCTCTCTTTGCCGATAAGGAAGGCCTCGAGCAGCTTTTTACGCTTGGACTCTGTGATCTCGCCAGAAGTACTTCTGATGAAGGCCAGGGGACGATCAGGAGTAACGAAGGTACCGGGTAGCACGGCCAAGCGGATTCTGTCCTGCCACTCGCAAGCGCAGTCCTGTAGCTGAGCCATGTCGATATGCTGGATGTAGCCGATCTCAAGGCTGAACAGTTTCTCCCCCATGGGTTTTTCCTCGGTGGCGGGGATACCGCACAGTGCAGGTGCGTCCCGACGACGGCACATAGCATCGGCCGCCGTTCGCTCAACTGTGTCAACGGTCGTGCCAACCCTGCCAAGGCGGGCAATTCCGTCGACCCAGCGCACAAAGGTCGCTATCACGATGGAAAATACCAGCGCGGTCAGTACCAGCAAGGTGAAAAGGCCTGCATCCTCGTAGTACTGGTTTTTCACCGCCGTCAAGGCAACTATGCTGAAAATAAAGGCACCGATAAAGGTCGACAGAGCGTTCTGCGACAAATCGTCTGCAATCACCAGTTTCAACGAGCGCGGTGTTGCCGTGCTGCTGGCCGAGGCATAGGCGGAAACCATGGAAGCCACCGCCAGAGTGGCTATCACCATCATGCTGGAGGCCATCACTGATAGCAGGGTTTCCACCGAGTCAGGGCTGATCTTCGGCAACCATCTGCCCAGACCCAGATCATCAGTCAGTTTTGCCAGGAAGGCCGCCGCCACCGAAAGCAGGGAGATGATCAGCGGCTTGATCCATAGCAGCTTGCCCAGTTGTTGCAATAAAAATCTGAATCTATCCATCGACAGGATTGCGGACATCTTCATCTCCATTGCTATTGCAGTCAAAGGAATCTCTGATTAATTCGAATATTCTCGTCATTGCGAGCGAAGCGTGGCAATCTCGTACCGTAGAATAAATCGGTTGGAGATTGCCGCGTCGCTACTGGCCCATAGAATCTCTTCGGGCTTCATCATGGGTACCTTACCCTTCGGGTCAAGGCATCCTCGCAACGCACCCGTCTTCGCCCCGGCCTCCATGGGTATTTGACCACGGTTATTCTTTCAGTTTTACCAGCAGGCGTCCTTCTTCCACATGGATGTATTCAACTCCATCGGCGAAGCTTTTCCAGAAGCCTTGGTCGGCACCGAACTCTTGAATGAGATCGACATTTTTCAGATTGCCCAGCCAGGCGTTGGGTATCGGCACGCCCATCACGCTGACTCCCTTCAAGATGACGATGGGCCGGCTCTCCTGGTAGGCGAGTTCCACGCCGGCGTTCACACGCAGGGTCTTGCCGCCCAGCATGGGGAAGTCCTCGTCCAGGGGGACCAACAGACTGGCGCTGACCAGATCGTCAGCCAGGTCGACGGCGAGCTTCCGCGCCAGGTCGGTGTTCCTCGCCAGCATGGCGTTCAGTTCCCGTTCGCTGAAACTGACCTCGCGCCGGGCGCCGATCTCACTGTAGGGTTCGGGCTCGAGTGGAGCCGCCTCGGTCCCGACATCCCGCACCTCGACGCCGATCACCCGGAGTTTGCGTTCGAGCACCCGTTCCTCCCCGGGTTTGAGCTGAACGGGCTTGAATTCCTTGAGGAACAGGTACTGGCTGAGCACCCAGTAACTGATCCCCGCGGTCACGGCGATGGTGACCAGGACGATGAGGACGACCTGGGGCCAGCGCAGTCCCGCATGTGTCACCGTATCGGCAGGGGGCGTCGTGTTCTCCGTGTTCATCCGCATGCTCTCCTGTGAATATTGTCATGAGCATATCAGGGCAGGCCACCGCCCGTATGCCGGCCAGATACGGAAATGGGTTCAGCCTGGCCCACGGGTTGCGATACTATCTTTATCAGCCTGATTTTCAGGCTGAAATACCCTTTTCGTGGTGTGGAACCTGATGTCCTTGCAGCAGATAATGGCCAAGAACCTGCCGATTTCCCCAATACTTGTGCTCGCGATGGCGCTCTGGTTCACGCCCTGCCATGGCCAGGTGGACCCCGTGCCTGGCGTTGAACCCCTGATCGTTTCCCAGGACCACGCCTGGCCGCCCTTCGCCTTCGAGGACCGGGAGGGCAACCCGCGCGGCGTGCTGGTGGAGTTGTGGCAGGAAATCGGCTTGCGTCTGGGCCGCCCGGTGGAATTCCGCCTGGTGGACTGGCCCGAGAGTATCGCCCAGGTGCGGGACGGCCGTGCCCAGGTGCATGGGGGGCTCATTCCTTCACCGGAACGCAGCGGCTTTTTCGATTTCTCCACCGAATTGATGCCGCTGGAGACCTTCATGTTCGTGCATTCCGGTTTCATGGCCATGAATCTGGCGGACCTGCACGACACGACAGTCGGGGTCACCGAAGGCAGCTTCGAAGCGGAGTTCATGGTGCGGGAACACCCGGACATGTCCTTGCGGTACTTTCCCAATAACGAACACATGATCCAGGCGGCGGTGGGCGGCGAGATCCGCGCATTCGTGGCCGATTACCCCGTCGCCCTGTACCTGCTCGATCGCCATGCCACGCCCGCCGACTTCCGTGCCCTGCAGCGGCTCTACCGCCAGCCGCTGGTGGCCGCCGTGCCGCCGGGCGATGCGGAACTGTTGCAGGCCATCGATACCGTGCTGGCCGGTTTTGACGAAGAGGAATTGCGCCGTCTTCAGCAGCGCTGGCTGCGCAGCGAGAAGGTGGAGGTACTGCCGGTCTGGGTGCTGCCGGCCACCGCCGCCGTGCTGATCATCGCCCTGCTGGCCCTGTTCAGCCTGATGATGTATCGGCAGCGCTGCCGCCTGGTTCGGGAAGTGGCCGAGCGCACCGCGGACCTGCGCGCCAGCGAAGCCAAATTTCGGGTACTGTTCGAAAGCGCGGCAGTCTCGGTGATGGTGCATGACCGTTATACCTGCGAGGTCATCGATGCGAACAAGCGGGCGCTGGAGTCCTATGGCGTGGCCGATAAAAGCTCCCTGCATGAAATGGACATTTGGGCCGAACCTCCTTATTCCTTTGCGGATGTGCAGCGCTGGTTTTCCCGTGTCCGGCAGGAAGGGCCGCAGCGTTTTGAGTGGATGTCGCGCTCGGTAACGGGCGAGGTGTTCTGGGAGGATGTGTCGCTGCAGGAGGTCGCCCTGCGCGGCGTGACGCGTATCGTCTCCACTTCGGTGGATATCACGGAGCGCAAGGAACTGGAAGACAAGCTCCGCGCCAGCGAGGAAAAATTCCGTGCCATTGTGGAAAATGCCAACGATATTATCTACTCCGTCTCTACTTCCGGCATTCTGACCTATGTTTCGCCGAACTGGGCGGAGAAGCTGGGGCACGATATCCACGAGGTGATTGGCCAACCCTTCGACCCCTTTGTCCATCCGGATGATTTGTCAAAATGTTATGAATTCATCAGGCTGGTTCTTGATACCAAGGTAAAACATGGCGGGATCGAATACCGTGTGCGTCATAAAGATGGCGGATGGCATTGGCATGTCACCAATGCATCACCCGTGCTTGATGCGGAAGGGGAAGTGGCGTATTTCATCGGCATTGCGCGCGACATTACAGAGCGGAAGGAGCTTGAAGAGCGCATGATGCGTATGGCGCACTATGACCCGCTTACGAACCTCCCGAACCGAATCCTGTTCTCTGATCGTGCCGAACAGGCTGTCAACCTTGCGAAGCGCTCGGGATCGAGAATGGCCTTCATGCTCCTAGATCTGGATAAGTTCAAGCCGGTGAACGACGAATATGGCCATGCCGTCGGAGACTTGCTGCTGCAAGAGGCCGCGCAACGCATGAAGGCCTGCCTGCGGGCTTCCGATACGGTGGGACGTATCGGAGGTGATGAATTCGTGGTCCTGCTGCCGGTCATAGAGCGTGAGCAGGATGCGCTGCAGGTTGCGGAGAAGATTCGTGAGGCCTTGGTTCGTCCCTTCCGCATCGGTGGGCGAGTCCTGACCATCTCCTGCAGCGTCGGCATCGCCCTGTACCCGGAGCATGGTGATTCTGTGATCGAGCTGTCGAAACATGCGGATTATGCCATGTACTTTGTCAAGAAGCAGGGCCGCAATGCCTGCCTGATATTCCAGGATGAAATGCTGGATGATGGCTGGCAGGAGAGAGACACCACCCGGCTTGAGTAACCCTGTCCAGCATCTATACTCATATAAGCTTTCACTTTACCATGTTCGTGTGGGTGACAAAACCCATGCGGTCGGGGTTGCCTTGTAATATCCCCTTGAAGATTAGCGCACATGCGCCGTGGGCCGGAATCCGGTTCGGCGTTTGGAGTCGATGGTGAAACAGGCTGCGCACAGATCACGTATCAATCCCATGCGGTCGCCGCTTGCAGGTATCGCGGCCAGCATACTGTTCGTTGTTGCGATTCTCGCGGTCATGGTCTATTTTGGCGCGCATGAGCAGGTGCTGCAGCTGCTGGAATGGTTCGAGGCGCAGGGCGCATGGGCGCCGCTGTTCTTTATCCTGGTCATGACGGTGGTCGTGGTGCTGCTGCTGCCGGGCGTGTTGTTCACGACCGGCGCCGGATTCGTGTTCGGCCTCGTGGAAGGTTCCATCTACGTTGTGGCGGGCACGACACTCGGTGCAATCCTGGCGTTCCTGATCGCACGCTATATGTTCGGGAATCGTGCCAGGCACTTCATCATGGCCCACACCAGGCTTCGGCTGGTCAGCGAGGAACTCACGCCTAATGGCTGGAAGATCGTGCTCCTGACACGCCTGATCCCCTTCTTTCCCAGCAAGATCTCAAATTACTTTTTCGGACTGACCCAGTTTTCATTGCGAGGGTATATTGGCGGTTCATTGTTGGGTTTCATACCCTTTTCCATCCACAATGTGTACCTGGGCTCCATCGCGGCCGATATCACCACCCTGGGCGCCCGCAACCTGGATCGCTCACCTCTGGAATGGAGTCTTTATGGCGCGGGTTTCATCGTCACCGTTATCGCGGTCGTCTACCTGAACTATCTCGCACGCCGGGCACTGGCGCGCTATGCTGAAAAAGGCGCCATCGAGGAGGATCTTGCGTGAGTTGGATGAAATGGTTGCCCTGGCGTTTTATCGTGCGTCATGTCGCGCGCAAGCAAGGGTTCCTGGACCCCATTGCCTTGCTGGCTCGTCTGCATAACTTTGCCCAGCCTTCCGAGGTCGGTGAACCCATCGAGATTCCGCGGGCTTTTTCCATTACCCATATCAATCTCACCCACCGCAACTGGACCGCGGTCGGATACCCGGATTTCCAGGAATTGCCGATCGTAGACCCCCGCGGCCTGTTGACTCCTTTCCTGGACGGTTGGTCGCTGGACGGCTGGCTGCTGGCCAAGGATGGTCGTTGCCTGTTGCCCTCGCGCGCTTCCAACTGCCAGCAGCGCCAGGATATGGACGCGGGCGTTTCCATAATCACCGAGACGGAAATGAACGGCCTGGTCCTGAGCACTCGTGCCTGGGTCGAGCTGGAATCCGGCAACCCTGTTTGTAAGCTGCATTTGCGGGCACGCGCCGATACCGATGCCTGGCTCATCCTGGCACTACGGCCGCAAAACCCCGAGGGCATCAGCTTTGTCCACCAGGTCAAGCTCTCGGAGGAACGCAGAACCTGGATCATCGATGATACCCGGCGGGTTGAATTCAGCTCGGCGGCTGAACGACACCATGTGTCCGACTACCGCAAGGGTGATGTATACATCCATCTCAAGGACACGGAGGATCAGGTGGAAGGGCTTTGTGACGTGGGGATGGTCACCGCGGCGGCACTTTTCCCAGTGAAGGCCGGCGTGGATGGGGAGCTGACCGCAACCATTCCACTCGCGATCGCGGACACCGAGATGCTCGGCAGCGACGCCTGGAACATCACCCGCCAAGGTCTCTGTACATTAACCTGCCCGGAGCCGCGTTATCAGTTTCTCTATGACGCCGCGGTAACCTCCTTGATATTGCATTCACCCGATGATGTCTATCCCGGGCCCTACACGTACAAGCGATTCTGGTTTCGCGACGCCGCTTTTATCATTCATGCGCTCCTGTGTGTCGGGCTGAGGGATCGTGCCGAGCGCGCACTGTCACGGTTTCCGGAACGACAAACCGTGCTTGGCTATTTCCGTTCCCAGGAAGGCGAATGGGACGCCAATGGGGAAGTGCTGTGGATCCTGAAACGGTTCTTTGACCTGACCGGTAAGACGCCATCGGCCGAGTGGCACGGCCCCATCCAGCGCGGCGCGCGCTGGATCATGCGCAAGCGCCTCGACGACGCCCTGGATGCGCCCCATGCCGGCTTGCTGCCGGCTGGCTTCAGCGCCGAACATCTGGGCCCCAATGATTATTATTACTGGGACGATTTCTGGGGAATCGCCGGCCTGCGGGCGGCGGCGGCCATGATGGATGAGACGGATCCCGGTCAGGCAAAGGAGTTCGAGTTGGCCGCGGAGGAATTTTCCACGGCGGTGGATCGCAGCCTGGCGGGCTGCGCACGACGTCTCGCCCGTCCGGCCATGCCGGCATCACCGTATCGTCGTCTGGATGCCGGCGCCATCGGCTCCCTGGCGCTCGGGTATCCGGTGCAGCTCGGTGCGCCGGACGATCCACGCCTGCTCGATAGCGTCGAGTTCCTGATTGACCGTTGTTTTGTGCATGGTGCGTTCAACCAGGACATGATCCATTCCGGCCTCAACGCCTACCTCACACTACACGTCGCCCAGGTATTGTTGCGCACCGGAGACCCACGCTATCTCGACATGATGGACGCGGTTGCTTCCCTGGCGTCGCCAACGGGGCAGTGGCCCGAGGCCATACATCCACGCACCGGTGGCGGTTGTATGGGAGATGGCCACCATGTCTGGGCGTCTGCCGAGTGGATCATGATGATACGCAACTGTTTCGTCCGCGAGGAGGGGGCTTGCCTCATTCTATGTGCCGGCATACCGGCGCGCTGGCTCGATCAGGATACCCCGATCCGCTTTGGTCCCGCACCCACATCCTTTGGTGCTGTAACCCTGACGATTACACCAGATTCAGCGCATGGCCCACGCATCGAATGGCAGAGTGACTGGCATGAAGGCATCCCGGAAATTGATATTCGTCTGCCCGGATTCGACCCGGTAAAGGTAACTCCCGGTATGGATTCCGTTGTGCTCGTCGAAAGGGACGCGTGACACATGAACATTCTCATACTGACCAACACCTTTACTCCGCACGTCGGCGGCGTCGCGCGTTCGGTCGCGGCCTTCGTCGAGGAATACCGTAGTCGTGGGCACCGGGTTCTGGTGGTCGCGCCGGAATTTCCCGTGATGCCGGAAAATGAAGTCGATGTGGTACGTGTTCCCGCGATCCAGAATTTTAACGCCAGTGATTTTTCAGTCGCACTGCCGCTACATGTCGGGCTGACGGACGTGATCGATGATTTCGAGCCCGACATTGTTCACTCCCAGCATCCTTTCCTGCTTGGAATGAGCGCCTTGCGTATTGCGCGATACCGGGAAATCCCCCTGATATTCACGCACCACACCCTGTACGAACAGTACACCCATTACGTTCCTGGCGATTCTCCTGCCATGAGGCAGTTTGCGATCAATCTGGCTACACGCTATGCCAATCTCTGTGATGAGGTGTTCGCTCCAAGCGAAAGTGTCCAGGATCTGCTGTTGGAGCGTGGCGTTACCACGCCCATAGCAGTGGTTCCTACGGGTGTCCGACTCGAGAACTTCGCGCATGGAGACGGACGGGCCGTGCGTGCGAAAATGGGTATTCCGGAAGAGGCCTTTGTGCTTGGCCACCTGGGCCGGCTCGCGCCGGAGAAAAACCTGGTATTCCTGACTCGCGCGGCCGCTGATTTCGTTGGCACGCATCCTGATGCACATTTTCTGGTAGTCGGTACCGGCCCCTCCGAGGAGTCCATGAAGACTGTTTTCGCCAAGGCGGGTATCAAGGATCGCTTGCACATTGCCGGTACACTCCAGAAACAGCAATTGGCCGATGCCTTGCACGCAATGGATGTCTTCGTCTTTGCTTCACAGAGTGAAACCCAGGGTATGGTCCTGACCGAAGCCATGGCGGCTGGTCTTCCGGTCGTTGCCCTGGATGGATCCGGTGTACGGGAGGTGGTCAAGGACGGAATCAACGGGCGATTGTTGATGGAGGAATCCTCGGAGGCATTTTCTTCCGCCTTGCAATGGCTGGCTGCGCTGCCGCCAGGTGATGCACACAAGCTCAAACAGGCGGCGTTTGATACCGCCGAGGCCTTTTCCATGCAACATTCGGCTGACAAGGCCCTGGCCTGCTATGAGGAAGTCTTGTCCCGGATGCCCCCGGTCCCCAGTGAGGATCCCGGGGACTGGGACGATGTTCTGGTCTGGGTCAGGACAGAGTGGGATATCCTGAAAAGTGTCGCCGGCGCGGGTGATGCGGCGCTTTCCGCCAGCCTTTCATCCGACAAGGAAGACTGATGCGGCACCCGTATTGGACCGGTCGATCGGTGCCAGGCCCATGATCGGAAGGATCGAGGTTCTGGCCAGACGCATACGTCGTATTCTCAGTCGCAGTGTCTGGCTCTCCCGTATGCTTCAGTTGCCGGTATCGGAAGGTTCGCCGACCCGGCCGGGACTGCTCTTGATCCAGATCGACGGGCTTTCTCAGCCGCAATTGGAGCGCGCCCTGCAACGCAGGGAATTACCCTTTCTCGGGCGACTGATCCGTGGCGAGCACTACAAGACCCACGCCCACTATTCCGGCTTGCCTTCCACGACGCCCGCGGTACAGGCTGAACTGTTCTATGGCGTCACGGGGGCGGTCCCGGCCTTTTCCTTCAAGGAACATGAGACGGGGCAGGTCGTTCGAATGTACGAACCGGATGCAGCAGCGCGCGTCGAGTCCTTATGTTCGGGTGACGGGCACGAGGGATTGCTCAAGGACGGAAGCGCCTACTCCGATAACTTCACCGGAGGCGCACAGGAGACCCATTTTTGCCCATCCTCCATGGGTTGGGGCCCGTCCCTGAGTGGTGCCAATCCCCTGGTGTTGATCGCGTTTCTCCTGGTCAATTTCTACAGTTTTTTGCGTATCGGAATCTTGCTGCTGATGGAATTCGGCCTGGCACTGATCGATTTTGTGCGTGGACTTATCCGGGGGCAGGATTTTCTCAAGGAACTGAAATTCATACCGACGCGGGTGGCCATTTCCATTCTTTTGCGGGAACTGTGTGTGATCGGCGGTAAAATCGACATCAGCCGTGGCTTGCCCGTTATCCACATCAACTTCCTTGGTTACGATGAGCAATCGCACCGCCGTGGCCCGCGTTCGCTGTTCGCGCACTGGACCTTGAAGGGCATCGACGACGCCGTTGCGCGGCTCTGGCGCGCCACCAACCACTCGGTATGGCGGCACTACGATGTCTGGATCTATTCCGATCACGGGCAAACCGGTGTCAAGGCCTATCATGAGCAGCAGGGCTATAGCCTGGAGGAGGCGGTTCAACAGACCTTCGAGAAATTGAATGTCAATCCACAAAAAATTCGCTTTCAGAATGCCGGCAGCGTGCAGACCCAGCGTGTTCGCCTGTTGGGTGGAAACAGGGTTCAGCGCCTGTTTTCGGTGTTCGGCGTGAATGACGATGTCCCGCACGAGCAGCATCCCGCAATCGCCGCGCTTGGCCCGGTTGGGCACATATATTCGCCACGTAAATTAAACGAACAAGAACGGGCTTCTACCGCCCTCGAGCTGTCGCGCACACACAAGGTTCCGGTCGTGCTTACTGTCGAGGCACCTGGTGTACTCTGCGCCCGCACCGCCGATGGTGAGTACCAGTTGCCTCGGGACTGTGCCGAACTGTTTGGCGCGCAACATCCGTTCCTTGGCTCCATTGGTCAGGATCTGGTGCGGCTCTGTGAGCATGTGGATGCCGGTGATTTCGTGCTCCTGGGTTGGCGAGACGGACTCGACCCGATGACCTTCGCCGATGAAAACGGTGCTCATGCCGGCGTTTCACCGGAAGAGACCAACGGGTTTGCATTGCTCCCCGCCGATACACACCTGCCAGCGACCGGGCATGACTACTTGCGCCCCATGGATCTGCGTAATGCCGCCTTGCGCCACCTGGGGCGAACAGGCCACAAGCCCGGCGCCTTGCGCAGGCCTGTGGCCACCACCCAGACTGATGTACTGCGTGTCATGACCTATAACGTCCATAGTTGCATCGGCATGGATGGCAAGATCGATGCCGAGCGAATCGCGCGTGTCATTGCCCGTGCCCGGCCCGATGTGGTGGCGCTGCAGGAGCTGGATGTGGGTCGTGAACGTAGCCATGGAATGGATCAGGCGCAGCTGATCGCGCATTACCTGGAGATGGAATTCCATTTCCATCCGGCCATGCACCTGGAGGAAGAGCGCTATGGTGATGCGATCCTGACCCATTTGCCCCAGCGCCTGGTGAAAGTCGGTTCGCTGCCGGGTCTGGCGGACAGGCCCAAACTGGAACCGCGTGGGGCGCTCTGGGTTGCCATTGATCTGAATGGCCAGGAAGTCCAGGTCATCAACACCCACCTGGGCCTGTATCCACGCGAACGCATGGCCCAGATCGAAGCCTTGCTCGGCAGTGACTGGTTGGCCGATGAAAAATGCCAGGGCCCGGTGATCTTCTGCGGGGATTTCAACGCGCCACCCTCGTCACCCGTATGTCGCCGGATCGGTGAGTGGTTCCAGGACGCGCAAGTGGTGGCAGAGGATCACCGTCCCAAGGGCACCTTCTCCAGCCGCTTCCCGACCCTGCGTATCGACCACCTCTTTGTCAGCCCCGGCATCGAGGTGACCGGCATCGAAATCCCCGGCTCGCAGCTCGCGCGCATTGCCTCCGACCACCTGCCGCTGCTTGCGGAACTGCGCATTCCCGGGGACATTGGCGCCGCCAGTCACCCCCGGCTTTGATGGTATGATTCCGTCTTCATTCCCGCCGGGCGCTTCGGCCCGGCTTCAGGCCTGGGGGCGCGTTCTGGAACCACGCATCGGCACTCTGCAGACGCTGCTGGACGAACTCGGCCAGGGCGTTACCCTGGTCACCGCCAATGCGCGCCTGGCCACGGCATTGCGCCAGGCCCATGACCGCCAGTCCCTGGTCCGCGGCGAGGTCGTGTGGCTCAGCCCGGACCTGCTGCCCTGGTCGCGCTGGCTGCAGCGTTGCCGGGAGGAGCAACTCCTGGCGCCGCATGCACCGCCTCCCTCCCTGCTGCTGTCCGATGCCCAGGAGCTGCTGTTATGGGAGCGGGTCGTCCAGGCCAGCGCGGGCAATGTGCTGCTGCAGGTGCCGGCCACGGCGCGCCGGGCCCGCGAAGCGGCCGAGCGCCTCCTGGCCTGGCGCCTGGACGAGGCGCGCCTGGCAGCGGCCGCCCACAACGAGGACAGCCAGGCCTTTCGCTCCTGGTGGCGGGAGGTGCGCCATACCTGCCAGCGCGAACACTGGTTGCTGCCCGCCCAGCTCCCCGACTGCTTGTTCCTCACCCCGGGAGCCTCATCCGTTGCGTCCCGCCTGCTACTGGTCGGCTTCGACGAACTCACCCCCCAGCAGGAGCACCTGATCGAACGACTGCGGGCCGCCGGTTGTGTGGTCGAATGGTTTGCCTTGGAACCCCTGTCGGCCGCGCCAGTACTACACGTCTGTGCCGATGCCCGCGAGGAGGCCTTGCGGGCGGCGCGCTGGGCACGGGCGCGACTGGAGCGAAACCCCGCGGCGCGTGTCGCCATCGTGGTGCCGGACCTGCAGGCCATGCGTCCCGCCCTGGTACAGGCGCTGGACAGTGTCCTGCTGCCACCCGCCCTGCAGCCGCACGAGTGGCAACGGGTGCGTCCCTACAACCTGTCCCTGGGCGTGCCGCTGAGCGACCATACCCTGGTGCAGAGCGCCTTCGATGGGCTTGCCCTGCAGGATCGGGCCATCGCCCTGGACAGTATCAGTCGCCTGTTGCGCAGCCCCTTTCTGGCGGGCTGGGAAGAGGAGGGCGCGGCGCGCGCCCTGCTGGACGCCCGCCTGCGCCAACGGGGTGAACTGCAACTTACACTGCGTACACTGCACTACGAGGTCCGCCGGGATGATCGTCCCTGGCACTGTCCACGGCTCGCGAGTGCGCTGGCCCGCCTGCGGGAGTCCGCCACGGGCTTGCAGGGCCGCCGCAGCCCCGGCGCCTGGGTGGAAGGCTTCAGCACCTGGCTACGGGACCTGGGCTGGGCGCAGGGACGCAGCCTGTCCAGCGCCGAGTACCAGACCCGGCAGGCCTGGCGTGAGTTGCTGGCCAGCCTGGCCGGTCTCGAGCCCCTGGAACCCCGCCTGGACCGGGGGGCGGCCCTGCACCGGCTGCAGCGCCTGGCGGCGACGCGCCTGTTCCAGCCGGAGACCCCCGATGTGCCGCTGCAGGTGCTGGGTGTGCTGGAGACCTCCGGGCTCCAGTTCGATCACCTCTGGGTCATGGGCCTGCACGATGGCGTCTGGCCCGCGGCGCCACGCCCCAATCCCTTCCTGCCCCTGGCCCTGCAGCGCGAGCTGGGGCTGCCCCATGCCAGCGCCGAGCGGGAATTGGAGGTGGCACGACGGACCACCGCGCGGCTATTGGGCAGCGCCCATGAAGTGCTGGTGAGCGTACCGCGTAACGAGGGGGACCGGCCGCTGCGCGCCAGCCCCTTGCTGGAGGGCCTGCCCCTGGTCACGGTCGAGGCATTGGAGCTGTGGCGGGAACCCCTGTGGCGGGAGCAGCTGTTTGCCGCGCGTGCCGCGGAAATCCTGGCCCCGGACCCGGCCCCTCCGGTCGACGCGGTGCAGGCGCGCGGTGGCAGCTCGGTATTCAAGTACCAGGCCGCCTGTCCCT
>JAIVHA010000281.1 GCA_020201295.1 Lysobacteraceae bacterium
GCGGGCATGCAGCACCTTGCCCTTGACCCGGTCACCCAGGGAATAGCCGTCCTTCTTCATTTCCGGACGCTTGCGCAACATCTCGGCGGTAACCTCGAACTCCTCTTCCATGATGGGCGCCGGACCCTTTTCACGCGCCAGTTCCAACCCCATTTCCCAGCCGGCCATGGCCAGTTCGCGGCTGACCCGCTCGGTGAATTCCAGGGATTCCGGGCTGCCGTATTTCATGCGCAGCATGGTGATGGAGGAACCCAGTCCCAGGAAGCCCATGCCGTGGCGGCGCTTGCTGAATATCTCCTTGCGTTGCTGTTCCAGGGGCAGGCCGTTGATCTCCACCACGTTGTCGAGCATGCGGGTGAAGATACTCACCACCTTGCGGTATTCGTCCCAATCGAACCAGGCCTTTTCGGTGAAGGGCTCGCGCAGGAACCCGGTGAGATTGATGGAGCCCAGCAGGCAGGAACCGTAGGGCGGCAGCGGTTGTTCGCCGCAGTTGTGCGCGTGCAGGCCGTTGGCATCGAAGGTGTTGATGCCGGGAACCTGCACGTCGTACACATCCTCGACACCATCCGCCTGGATGCTTTCCACGCACGCCACGAAACGCTCCCGATTGAGCCGACGCTGGTAACGCTCCAGGGACTGTGACAGGCGGTCCGCCTTGTCGCAATCGGCGAAGCCCACCTGCGACTGAAACCGCAGCAGGTTCTCGCCGCTGATCACGAGTTCATGCTGGGCGCGGGTGGTGTAATCGGCCATGCCGCCCTTGCCATCGGGCAAGGAACGTACACCGGCGTCGCGACGATTCGTATACAGCGTGGAAGCAACCCCCAGCCGGAGCAACATGCGTTGCACGGCCTCGATGCGCGGCAGGTCGGACTGCGCCAGGCGCACGCTCACGCCCTTGGCCTGGCTGCCCTGAACGGAACCATCGGCATCGAACAGGCCACGCAGGAAGCCGCGATAGCATTCGCTGGATGACCGCTCCAGGTCGGGGCCTGTGCATTTGTCGCCGGGGCGCATGCCCACGTCCTGGGCAAGCTGCTTCAAGGCACCCAGGCTCAAGCGGAATTCGTTGCGGCCGGGGATCGCCTGCCAACCCGCGAAATCACTGCGATGGGGCAGGGTATGCGCGGCGCGCAGGGCCTCGGCCATCACCGCCCGCGCACCCGTGGATACCCCTGCCTCTACCCCGTTGGCGACCGCAGCGGCCTGCCAGACAGACAGCACGGCCTTGTCGGCCTTCAGCGTGCCATCACCTGTCAACAGGCCAAGCAGGTAGCCTTCTTCGTACGTATGCGAACCCGCCCAGGATGCCGCCGAGCGGTGATCGTTCAGTAGCACCCGGTCCCCGGCACGCAGCTCGCCGGCCGGACACCACTCGGTATCGGTGGTGTAACGGGTGAAGCGGGTCACGCGGCGCACACGATGGTCGGCGGTCAGACGCAGGGCATGCCCTTCCCGTGTCCGCAGGCGTACCACCGGCTTGGTGGCTGTTTTGAAAAAGCCTTCCGGCCCCGAGGCGTGCTCTTGACCGTCCACCATTGCTGTAAAAGGCCTGCCCAGCAGGTCAACCACCTGGCGCGGGCCTTCGGCGGTCTGCACCCAGGTATCCACCGTGACACAGGGATTGGTCGCGCGGATGCTCTCGCAGAACCAGTTGTTGTTCATCTCATTGACCTTGTCGATGAGGATGAAGCCCGGTTCGGCAAAATCATAGGTGGAGGCCATGATCACATCCCACAGGCGCTGGGCGCGGATGGTGCGGTAGACCTTGCAGGCCACCAGGCCGGCTTCGTTGGCGACGTACTTGTTCTTGTAAGGCCACTCGCGCCACACCACCTGCTCGGGATTGTGCAGGTCGATGCCATCCTGCTCCACTTCCTTTTCCGTCAGCGGGAAGGCCAGCTTCCAGTCGCCATTGGCCTGCACGGCGTCCATGAACTCGCGGGTGATCAGCAGCGACAGGTTGAACTGACGCAGGCGGCCGTCCTCGCGCTTGGCCCGGATGAAATCGGTGACATCGGGATGGCCCACGT
>JAIVHA010000157.1:0-7834 GCA_020201295.1 Lysobacteraceae bacterium
TTCACGGCGGGATGCCGCTGGAGGTACTGGGCCACCGCAAGGGCGTTCTCGCAGTGCCGCTCCATGCGCAGGGCCAGGGTTTCGATACCCTGTAGGATCAAAAAGCTGTTGAAGGGCGAGATCGCCGCGCCCATGTTGCGTAGCGGCACCACGCGCGCGCGGCCGATGAACGCAGCCGGACCGAAGGCGTCGGTATAGGTGACTCCATGGTAGGACGGATCCGGCCGGGTCAGCCCGGTAAACCGCTCGGCATACTCCGCCCAGGGGAATCGCCCGGAATCCACCAGCACGCCGCCGATCGTGGTGCCATGCCCGCCCATGTATTTGGTCAGGGAGTGCACCACGATGTCGGCACCATGCTCGAAGGGCCGGCAGAGGTAGGGCGACGGGACGGTATTGTCCACCATCAACGGCACGCCGTGAGCGTGGGCGAGTTCCGCCAGCGCCGCCAGGTCAGCCACGTTGCCCGCGGGATTGCCGATCGACTCGCAGAAAACCGCCCGGGTATCTCCATCCATCAGATCCCTCATCGCCTCGACGTCGCCGGGCGGTGCAAACCGGACCTCGATTCCGTACCGCGGGAGCGTGTGCGCGAACAGATTATAGGTCCCGCCATAGAGCGTGCTGATGGTCACGATATTGTGCCCGGATTCGGCCAGGGTCATCAGCCCGGCCGTGATCGCGGCCATGCCCGACGCGAACGCGAGCGCCCCGACGCCGCCTTCGAGCGCCGCCACCCGCTGCTCGAGAACATCCGTGGTCGGATTCATGATCCGGGTGTAAATGTTCCCCGGCACCTTCAGGTCGAACAGGTCGGCTCCGTGCTGCGTGTCGTCGAAGGCGTAGGAGGTGGTCTGGTAGATCGGGACCGCGACGGCCCGTGTGGTCGGGTCCGGCTGGAACCCGGCGTGAATCGCCTGCGTCTCGAATTTCATGCATTCCTCCTCATTGTCGGTGGCTGCGCCGGGCCGGCGGCAGGTTCTGACGCCCGCCTGACCAATAGATGCCCACCGCGCTCGCCAGCCGAGAATACTTCACCTGCAGGCAAGGGGAACAGGCAAGCGCAGACCGTCACGCGGGCGTCGGGTGGCCCAGTGAGCGCAGGAAGTTCCCTGAGATTGTGGGGTATCGAGAAAAAGTCTTGATCCGGATCAACCTAAAAGACGATTCTTCGCCTACACTCCGGAATGCGGGGCAGGACGTCCGGCTGAACCGGCTGTGCCGATCTTTTCACCGATGGGGGATCTCCATGGAAACAACTGCAGATACACACAACGTAAAAGCAGCAGCGCAAGAGACATACAACTACAAGGTAGTCCGGCAGTTTGCGATCATGACGATCGTCTGGGGCATCGTTGGGATGCTGGTCGGCGTGCTCATCGCCGCGCAGCTGGTTTGGCCCGCCCTGAACACGAATCTCGAGTGGTTTACCTTCGGGCGCCTGCGTCCGCTCCACACCAACGCGGTGATCTTCGCCTTCGGCGGCTCCGCACTCTTCGCCACCTCCTACTACATCGTGCAGCGCACATCCCAGGCACGGCTCTTCGGCGGCCCGCTGGTAGGCTTCACCTTTTGGGGCTGGCAGCTCGTCATCGTGCTGGCTGCGATCACCCTGCCCCTGGGCATGACCATGGGCAAGGAATACGCAGAACTGGAATGGCCGATTGCCATCCTGGTCGCTCTGGTCTGGGTCGCTTACGCCCTCGTGTTCTTCGGGACCATCCTGAAGCGCAAGGTGAAGCACATCTACGTCGCGAACTGGTTCTTCGGGGCCTTCATCATCGTCATCGCGGTGCTGCACATCGTCAACAACATGTCGATGCCGGTAACCCTGTTCAAGTCCTACTCCGCGTATCCGGGCACCATGGACGCGATGATCCAGTGGTGGTATGGACACAACGCAGTGGGCTTCTTCCTCACGGCCGCCTTCCTGGGCATGATGTACTACTTCGTACCGAAGCAGGCCGGCCGCCCGATCTACTCCTACCGCCTGTCGGTGGTCCACTTCTGGGCGCTGGTCTCGCTGTACATGTGGGCGGGCCCGCACCACCTCCACTACACCGCCCTGCCCGACTGGGTGCAGTCTCTCGGCATGGTGTTCTCCCTGATCCTGCTGGCCCCCTCGTGGGGTGGCATGATTAACGGCATCATGACCCTGTCCGGGGCCTGGCATAAGCTGCGCACCGATCCGATCCTGCGCTTCCTGATCGTTTCGCTCTCCTTCTACGGCCTGGCAACGTTCGAAGGCCCGATGATGTCGATCAAGACCGTCAACGCCTTGTCGCACTACACCGACTGGACCATCGGTCACGTCCATGGTGGCGCCTTGGGCTGGGTGGCGATGATCTCCATCGGCTCGCTCTATATCCTCATCCCATCCCTCTTCGGTAAGGAAAAGATGTACTCCATCAAGGCCATCGAGTGGCACTTCTGGCTCTCGACCATCGGCACCGTGATGTACATCGTGTCGATGTGGATCGCGGGTGTGATGCAGGGCCTGATGTGGCGCGCGGTGAACGAGGACGGGACGCTCACCTACAACTTCGTGGAGAGCCTGGTACAGATGTACCCGTACTACTTCCTGCGCTTCCTGGGTGGTCTCGTCTTCTTCCTGGGCATGTTCATCATGGTCTGGAACGTGTGGAAGACGATCGCCGGCACCAAGCCCGTCACGCACGCCGTGCCGCAGACCGCACATTGATCCGGGGGAGATGAAACCATGAGTCATGAAGTCGTCGAGAAAAACATTGGCCTGATGGTGGTGCTCATCATCCTGGTCATCAGTGTGGCGGGGTTGGTTCAGATCGTGCCGCTGTTCTTCCTGACCAGCACCACGCAGCCCATCGAAGGAATGGAGCCTCGTTCGGCACTGGAACTGGAAGGCCGGGACATCTACGTCCGGGAAGGCTGCTATACCTGTCACTCCCAGATGATCCGGCCCTTCCGGGCAGAGACCGAGCGCTACGGTCACTATTCGGTGGCCGGTGAATCGGTCTGGGATCGCCCCTTCCAGTGGGGCTCGAAGCGCACGGGTCCCGACCTGGCCAGGGTGGGCGGCCGATACAGCGATGACTGGCATCGCCTGCACCTGACCGACCCGCGAGCCGTGGTGCCGGAGTCCAACATGCCGGCCTATGCCTTTCTGGAGCGTCGTGAGATCAAAGCGGATCTCACGCCCCGCAAGATGCGGGCGCTGCAGCGACTGGGAGATCCCTATACCGATGAGCAGATCGAGGCGGCCGCAGATGAGGTTCGTGACATGACCGAAATGGACGCGCTGATCGCCTATCTGCAGGGATTGGGCACCGAACTTGCGCATTGGAGATAGGGAATGAGCTTCGGACTGATACATGGCCTGCTCACGGTGCTGCTGATGATTCTCTTCGGTGGAATCGTCTGGTGGGCCTTCAGTAGCAGGCAGAAGAAGCGCTTTGACGAAGCCGCCAACCTTCCCTTTGCCGACGAAGATGACCAGCCGGCCCCCAAAAAGCGGTCGCAGAAAGGAGACAAGCAATGAATGAGCATGACATGAGCACCTTCTGGCACTGGTGGGTCGTGATCCTCACACTCGCCAATATCGCCGGAATCTACTGGCTGATCCGCTGGACCAGCAAGAAACGGCCGGGCGAGGCTGCCGAGGGGGCGGAAACCGGGCACAGCTGGGATGGCCTGACGGAGTTCAACAATCCGTTGCCCCGCTGGTGGCTGTGGATGTTCTACTTCACCATCGTGTTTGCGCTGATCTACCTGGTGCTGTACCCAGGCCTGGGACGCTTCGCCGGCGTCCTCGGTTGGCATTCGGGGAACATGCTGAATGTGGAGGACAGCCAGTATCACACGGAGATGCAAAGGGCCGAGGATCGTTACCAGCCGATCTTCGCGGCCATGGCGGCGCAGGACGTCGCCTCGCTGGCTCGGAACTCCGACGCCGTGACGACAGGCCGCAGGCTCTATCTCAACTACTGCTCGACCTGCCACGGCTCGGATGCCGGTGGGGCGCGCGGATTCCCGAACCTGACCAACGGCGTTTGGCAGTGGGGCGGAGCCCCGGACGCCATCAAGACCAGCATCGCGCAAGGGCGCCAGGCCAACATGCCCGGCTTCGGCGATTCACTGGGTGAAGAGGGCGTTGAGCAGGTCGCGCATTACGTGCTGCAGATGTCCGGGCGCGCGGATGCCGACAGCGCACTGGCGGAGGAGGGGCAACAGAAATTCAATATGTTCTGCTCCGGGTGCCACGGTGCCGAAGGCGGCGGCATGGCGATGCTGGGCGCACCCCCACTCACCGAAAACGCCTGGATTTATGGTGGCTCACTCGCTGCCATCAAGGAAACCATTCAGCAGGGACGGGCGGGTGTGATGCCTGCCTTCCAGGAATTGCTGGGCGAAGAACGGGTACACGTACTGTCGGCATATATCTATAGCTTAGCTCCTCAGTAACTGTTAGGAGCGTTTGCCAGGGCGGGCTACAATTCAAGTAGCCCGCCTTTTTTTTCTCTCCCCAGACCTCGAGCGCAGTCATGTCTGAATCCACGTCCAGCAAGAAGAAAGCCCAGGTCACTCCCGCAGAAGGCCTGGAGACGGAAATCTATGCCAAGCACCAGAAGATCTATCCAAGGCAGGTCCATGGCCTCTTCGCCAAGCTTCGCGTCACCGCGATGCTCGCCTTGCTGGGCATCTATTACGGCCTGCCCTGGGTGCAATGGGAGGGACGCCAGGCGGTGCTGTTCGACCTTCCCGAGCGCAAGTTCCACTTCTTCGGCCTGACCTTCTGGCCCCAGGACTTTTTCCTGCTCGCGATCCTGCTCGTGATCGCCGCGCTGACGCTGTTCTTCTTCACAGCACTGGCCGGGCGGCTCTGGTGTGGGTACGCCTGTCCGCAGACGGTCTGGACCGAGGCCTTCCTGCGCATGGAACGCTGGTTCGAGGGCGACCGGCCCAAGCAGATGAAACTCGACAAGGCGCCTTGGACTGGAGAGAAGATCCTGCGCAAAACGGGTAAGCATACGGCATGGGCCCTGTTCGCCCTGTTCACCGGACTGACCTTCGTCGGCTATTTCAGCCCGATCGCCGACCTGATCCCCCGCTTTTTCACCTTCGACACCGGCGCTTGGGAAACCTTCTGGATCCTGTTTTACAGCTTCGCGACCTGGGGCAACGCAGGGTTCATGCGCGAACAGGTCTGCATTTACATGTGCCCTTATGCGCGCTTCCAGAGTGCGATGTTCGACAACGACACCCTGATCATCTCCTACGATGAAGAGCGCGGTGAACCGCGCGGCCCGCGCAAGCGGGGAACCGACATCAAAGCCAAGGGGCTGGGTGACTGCATCGAGTGCACTCTCTGTGTACAGGTCTGCCCGACGGGCATCGACATCCGCGACGGCCTGCAGTACCAGTGCATCGGCTGCTCGGCCTGTGTGGACGTCTGTGACGAGGTGATGGACAAGATGGGCTACCCGCGGGGCCTGGTGCGCTACACCACCGAAAACGCGATGGCAGGCAAGCCGGCCAAGATCCTGCGCCCCCGCGTCCTGCTGTACGGCACCCTGCTATTGGTGCTGATGGCCGGCTTCGTTTACGGCGTCTCCGCCCGCAGCCCGGTTGGTATCGACGTGATTCGAGACCGGAACGTGCTGTACCGCGAACTTCCGGACGGCCAGGTCGAGAACGTCTACACCCTGAAGCTGTCGAACCGCCACACCGATGCGCGGCACTTCGAAATCAGCATCTCCGGGCTCGAGGGCGCGCAACTCGCGTGGCAGGAAGGCGACTACATCGAGGTTCCTGCAGGACGGGTGATCGAGTTTCCGATCAGCGTGCGCATGGACCCCTACAGCTTGACCGGCGCCAGCAGCGAAGTCATCTTCCAGGCTCAGGTCGTGGACCGGCCGGAATTGAGCAACGAGCGCTCCAGCCGTTTCGTCGGCCCGCTGCGCTGAGAACGTAACGTACAGAGGTCTGATATCGATGCGCTATCCCCGTGAAGACACCGCACCCTGGTACAAGCAGTTCTGGCCCTGGTTCGTGATCACGCCACCCCTCGCCGGCATCATGCTCGGCGTGCTCCTGGTTACTGCCGCCACCTACGATCCCGATGGCATGGTGGTGAGTGATTACTCCAAGGAAGGGCGCGGTATCAACCAGAGCATTGCTCGGGCGCAGTTCGCCTTCAGCCTCGGCCTCGCCGCCGACCTGCAGATCGAAGGCGAGAAGGTGTGGCTCGACCTCAGAAGCAGCGTGCCCATGCCTCAGCAGACGATGAAACTTGTCTTCATGCACCCGACGCGCGATCAGTACGATCAGGAACTGCCCCTGTCGTACGATGTGGGGCGCCAGCTCTACTATGCTGACCTGGAAGAACTCGGGTTGGCGCGATGGCACGTGCACCTCGAACCCGAGGACGGCAGTTGGCGGCTGCGCGGCCGAATGGAAGGCTTTAATGACCGCGAGATCACCATGGAACCGAGCGCCTGATTCGAGCGGGACCGGCATCCGGGCCCGTGCCACGGTGCCACGTCCCGTGGACTCTCCCGGCGTAATGTCCAGATGCCAGCCGAACGGATGCCCCAATGCAAGCCAACCCGATCTTCGATGCCGACCTCATCCGCCGCTACGACAAGGCCGGACCGCGCTATACCTCCTATCCCACCGCGGTCCAGTTTCACGGCGGCTTCGACGAAGCCCAGTACCGGCAACAGGCGGCGATCAGCAATGCCCGTGGCGGCCCGCTGTCGCTCTATTTCCACATTCCGTTCTGTGACACGGTCTGTTTCTACTGCGCCTGCAACAAGGTGGTCACCAAGATCCGCGCGAAGGCACAGCCCTACCTGGACGATGTTTACCGCGAGATGGCGCTGCAATCCGCGCTCTTCGATCGCGACCGCCCGGTCGAGCAGCTGCACTGGGGCGGCGGCACGCCCACTTTCCTCAGCGTCGAGCAGATGCGCGAACTGATGGGGCGCACCGGCGAGAATTTCCAGCTGAAGACCGATGACACCGGCGAGTATTCGATCGAAATCGACCCCCGCGAGGCGGACGCCCGCACGGTCGCCGTACTGCGTGAGCTCGGCTTCAATCGCATGAGCCTCGGGGTGCAGGACTTTGATCCAAAGGTTCAGAAGGCGGTCAACCGCATCCAGTCCGAAGCCGAGACACTGGCCGTGCTGCAGGCCGCGCGTGACGAAGGCTTCCATGGGGTCAGCATCGACCTGATCTACGGCCTGCCTTTCCAGACCGTGGACAGCTTCCTGCGCACACTGGATCGCGTGATCGAGGCGAGCCCCGATCGCCTGTCGGTCTTTAACTACGCCCATCTTCCCACCCGCTTCATGCCCCAACGGCGGATCAAGGACGAGGAACTGCCGACTCCGGCGGCCAAGCTGTCCATCCTCGAGTCGACGATTCATCACCTGACCAGCGCCGGTTACGTGCTGATCGGCATGGACCACTTCGCGAAGCCCGACGATCTACTGGCCCGCGCACAACGCGAGGGCAGCCTGTACCGGAATTTCCAGGGATATGCGACGCATGCCGAATGCGACCTGGTTGCCATGGGCGTCTCTTCCATCGGGCAGGTCGGCGATGCCTTCAGCCAGAACGTGAAGGATCTAGAGACCTACCACGCCATCCTGGCCGAGGGTCGCCTGCCGATCGAACGCGGATTCGTGGTCAATGACGACGACAAGTTGCGCCGGGCGGTGATCACCGATCTGATCTGCCATTTCGAACTGGATGGTGATGCCGTCGGCAGGCGCTTCGGGATCGAGTTCGGCGACTATTTCGCCAACGAGTTGGAAAACCTGGAGCCCTTTATCGAGGATGGCCTGCTGAC
>JAIVHA010000157.1:7989-11702 GCA_020201295.1 Lysobacteraceae bacterium
GGCGGCCAGCCACTGGCGCAGTTCGTCGCGATCCGCGTGGGCGCTCAGGCCCTCCAGCACATCGACCTTGGCCTCCAGTATGAATCTGCGACCCTGGATCTTCAGTTCCCGTCCGCCGTCCAGCAAGGCACGACCGCGCGTGCCCGGTGCCTGATAGCCGGTCAGCAGGACGCGGTTGTCCGGATCCAGCCCGTGGGCCAGCAGGTGGCCGAGGATCCGCCCACCGGTCAGCATGCCGCTTCCGGCAATGATCACGAACGGGCCTTCCTTGCGGTCCAGCCGACGGGCGCGCTGGGCGTGTTCGACGATGCGCACGCGGGAGAAGACCGATTCGAGTTCCTCGGGCGACACGCGGTGCTCGTGCGGGTAGTTCCGGTACAGCTCGGAGACTTCGGCGGCCATCGGGCTGCTCAGGTAAATCGGCAACTCGAGCTCCGGACGTCGGCGCAGCAGGCGGTCCAGCAACAGCATCAGCGTCTGGGCCCGCCCCACGGCGAAGGACGGGACCAGCAGTACGCCCCGGCGCTCGATGATCCCCGCGAGCACCTCCGCGAGTTGGTCCTCGGGGGCACCGGGCGGATGGGTACGGTCGCCGTAGGTCGATTCCATCACCAGGGCATCCACGGCTTCCGGCGGGCGCGGCGGAAACATCACCGGGTCGCGTAACCGGCCGAGATCTCCGGAGAACCAGATCCGCTCGCGCCCATCGTCCACCAGGACCCCGGCGGCGCCGAGGATATGCCCGGCATAGTGGAACCCGATCTCCAGACCACCCAGGTAAATCGGCCGTCCGTACTCGACGGACCGGAAGTGCTGCAGCGTCTTCTCGACGTCGGCGGTATCGTAGAGGGGCAACGCCGGTCGGTGCTTCGACCAGTCGTCCCGGTTGGCCTGCTCGGCGTCCTCCTCCTGGAGCCGGGCGGAATCCATCAGGATCACGCGCGCCACCTCGCGCCCCGCCCGCGTGGCATGGATGGGTCCGCGAAACCCGGCCTTGACCAGGCGCGGCAGGTAGCCGCAGTGGTCGAGATGCCCGTGCGTCAGCAGCACCGCATCGATGTTGCGGGGGTCGAAGGGCGGCGGCTCCCAGTTCCGCAGCCGCCCCGATTTCTCACCCTGGAACATGCCGCAGTCGATCAGAACGCGCTTCCCGGCCGCTTCGAGCAGGTGCTTCGATCCGGTCACACCCCAGCGGCTCCAGCAGACGCGGTCGGTCGATCAGGTCCCGGCACAGTACCGCCCCTGCCTCGATCAGCGTGCGCTTCTGTGCCACCTTCAGGCTGCCCAGGCAGGTGATCGGGTGCAGACCGTGCTGGTTGATCAGGCCCCGGGTCAGCGGGTAGTGATCCGTGTTGTGCCCCGCCAGAACCAGGCCCTCGCACTGACCGTAGGCCAAGGCATCCTCGCTGTAGGTGGTGTTGCTGAGGACCCAGAAGTCATCGTGCCGGCCTTCCCCGGTTGCCGCGAGATCCAGCGAGCGGGCGCGCAGGTATAGTGGGAGCTTCACGTCGTTACGGTAGGTTGCGCGATTGTGGAACTTGCACTCCGCGAACAGACGCCGGCCGTCCCGCTCGGCGATGATGTCGACCTCGTGCTGCACGCAACGCCCCTGCAGGAAACGGTTGTACGTGACCGTGTAGCCCATGGCCTCGAACAGCCGGCCGCAAAACTGCTCGAAGGGGAAGCCACTCGGCCCCAGGTCCAGCAGGGCGCGCTTCAGGCTGTAGGTGATCGCGGTGCGACGGGAACGCTTCTTCAGGGCACTGCGGGCCATGCGGTACAGCTTGCCCGTGCTGATCCCGTCGCGGAGCCTGGGTTCGAGGTCGGCAATCACATCCCTCGCCACCGCATCGCTGGCGCCGGCGCGGCGCAGCGAGATGCGCAGCTTGGCGGGCGAATAGGGTTCGCGCTGGCCGTCGCTCTTGCGCACCTCGATCTGGCGCTTGGCGTGGCGCTGGGCGAAGGCCCCATGGCGACGGGCGGTCACGGTGCAGTACGCAAGAGCAGGTTGCGCCACCCCCGGGTGCCACCACCCTTTTGGTAGGCAGACGCCGAGACGCGTGAGACAAGTTCCGGGGATCGGCCCTGAAAATCCTGCGCCATCCATCTCCCCCTTATGCCGATGGCCCGTTCCATCGGCTCTTAACCACAATCGGCTCTTAACCACAAGTGTAGTCCGCCCCGGCCCATCGAAACGGGCCCCAGGACCAGGGTCGACACGCATGTGTGACGCAGACACAACGGCGCCGGCTTTCCAAAGACGGCTCCGCCACGAGCAGTATGCGTTCCCTCGCCTCGAAACCCATATCCTGCACCATCTCCGTGCACCCGCACCGCCGACGCGCCCTGCTGCGGTGCATCCACTGACATAAACACAACACGCCTTCACGAAAATGCAACAAAAACGGCCAATCCAGCAGTTGGCACGACGAATGCATGCCGGGTTGAGCACCGCACAGGCCGAACTCGAGTTCAACGTCGGCGCGTTCAGCGACTACCTCCTCTGGGGCACCTCTGCTTCCAGTAACAACGCCGTTGTTCAGGGCGGTATCGACTGGGGACATGAGTCCGGGTTCTACCTGGGCACGTGGGCCTCGACGCTGGCCGATGAAGCGGGCCAGGAGCTCGACCTCTACACCGGCTATGCCTTCGCAGCCGGCGGCATCGACATCGATCTGGGTTATATCTACTACTATTATCCAGCGCTCGATGACTTCAACTACGGCGACATCGTAGCGACCGTCGGCTACGGGCCTGTGTACGGCACCGTTCAATACGCATTGAACGCGGATGACAGTGATTACGAGGGAAGCACCGTATTCAAGTTCGGCGGCGGTGTCGAGGTCATGCCCAGCATCGCGCTGGACGGCGAACTCGGCTACACCGAGCAGAAGTCCGCCGACGAGGATGTCACCTGGACTTTCTGGAGCCTGGGCCTGACCAAGTCGACCGACTTAGGGGACATCTCCCTGACCTATGCGCAGACGGACGACAGCGACCTGGATCCCCTGTTTGTGGCCGGTTACAGCATCAGCTTCTGATCCCTCACCGGGCCAAACCTCCAGATGCGTGGCGGCCCCTCGGGGCCGCCTTTTTTATCGTTACCAGCCAGAGATAGCTCGTCGTACGAACGCCCCCGTCTCAGGCGCCCGCGTTTGTCCACACCCACGCTTTCAGGCGAAACTGCCACGCTCACGACAACCGGCGCGCACCCGATGAGCGAGACCCTCCCCGGCTACGACGAGATCCCCTACGAGAGCTTCCCGATCACCGAGACGCACCCGGACCGGCTGGCCGTGATCGGCCGTCTGTTCGGTCTTGCCTGCCCTGACCCGGTATGCGCGCGGGTGCTGGAACTGGGTTGCGCCGCCGGGGGCAATCTGCTGCCGATCGCCTGGTACCTGCCCGAGACCCACTGTATCGGGCTCGAATTGTCCCGCACTCAGGCCCTACGGGGTGCGGCCCTGGCCGACGCACTGGAACTGCGCAATGTTGAGATCCGGCATCAGGACCTCATGGCCTTCGCGCCGGAGGGAGAACCGTTCGATTTCATCATCGCGCACGGCTTGTTCTCCTGGGTGCCCCCGGCGGTGCAAGGCCATCTCCTCCAGATCTGTGGATCCAGGCTTGCGCCCGGCGGCGTGGCCTACATCAGCTACAACACTTTGCCCGGCGGGCGCCAGCGAAGCATGCTGCGCGACATGCTGCTGCAT
>JAIVHA010000023.1 GCA_020201295.1 Lysobacteraceae bacterium
TCCTTGATGAGCACGGTATTGCAGGAAAGCCCCACCCCCGAGCCGCCGGCCCGGGCGCACCCCGCCTTCGAATGGCGGCGCAGCCAGCGCATCGACGCCCTCAACCTGGTGGTGGAGGAATACCGCCACCGCAAGACCGGTGCGTTGCACTATCACCTGGCCGCGGACAATACCGAGAACGTCTTTCTGGTGGCGCTGCGTACCGTGCCCACCGATTCCACCGGCGTGGCCCACATACTGGAGCACACCGCCCTGTGCGGCAGCGAACGCTATCCCGTACGCGACCCCTTCTTCATGATGATCCGTCGTTCCCTGAACACCTTCATGAACGCCTTCACCAGCAGCGACTGGACGGCCTATCCCTTTGCCAGCCAGAACCGCAAGGACTTCGACAATCTTCTGGATGTGTATCTGGACGCGGTGTTTTTCTCGCGCCTCGATCCCCTCGACTTCGCCCAGGAAGGCCATCGTGTCGAGTTCGCCGAGGCGGGTAACCCGGATTCCGACCTGGTGTTCAAAGGCGTGGTGTTCAACGAAATGAAGGGCGCCATGAGCTCGCCGGTGAGCACCCTGTGGCAGACCCTGACCAAATACCTGTTCCCCACCACCACCTACCACTACAACAGTGGCGGCGAGCCCGAGGATATCCCCGATCTCAGCTACGAGGCATTGCGGGATTTCTATCGCACCCACTATCACCCCTCCAACGCGGTGTTCATGACCTATGGTGATATCCCTGCCCACGAACACCAGGCGCGTTTCGAGGAACGGGCGCTGGCGCGCTTCGAGCCTCTGGACGTGCACATCGCCGTGGCGGAGGAGAAGCGCTACTACGCACCGGTCTGCGTGGAAGAGGCCTATGCCCTGGACGATGACCAGCGGGTGGAGGACAAGACCCACCTGGTGATGGGCTGGCTGCTGGGCAACAGCACCGACCTCGAGGAACAGATGAAGGGCCAGCTGCTGGAAGGCGTGCTGCTCGATGACAGCGCCTCGCCCTTGCGCCAGGCCCTGGAGCGTACCGAGTTGGGTTCCGCCCCTTCGCCCCTGTGCGGGCTGGAGTCCTCCAATTTCGAAATGAGCTTCATGTGCGGCCTGGAGGGCAGTCGTCCCGAACACGCCCCCGCCTTCGAGCAGATGGTGCTGGAGGTACTGGAACAAGTGGCGCGGGATGGTGTGCCACTGGAGCGGGTGGAAGCGGTGTTGCACCAGCTGGAGCTCAGCCAGCGGGAAGTGGCCGGCGACGGCTACCCCTACGGACTGCAGCTGATCCTCGAAGGCCTGTCCGCCGCCATCCATCGTGGTGACCCGGTGGCGGCCATGGACCTGGACCCGGTGCTGGCACGCCTGCGTGTCGCCATCCAGGACCCGCGCTTCATTCCCGATCTGGTGCGGGCCTGGTTGCTGGACAATCCCCACCGCGTACGTCTGACCCTGCGTCCCGAGCCGCGCATCAGCGCACGGCGCCAGGCCGCCGAGGCCGCGCGCCTCGCCACCAGGAAGGCGGCCATGGACGAGGCGGAACGCATCCGGGTGATCGAGCAGGCGGCGGCCCTGGCGGCGCGCCAGCAGCAGGAAGACGATCCGGGCATGCTGCCCAAGGTGGGACTGGAGGACATCCCCCTCGCCCTGCCCATCGCCCAGGGCGAGGCCCTGGAACTGGCGGGCCGGCCGGCCCATTTCTACGCCCAGGGCACCAACGGCCTGGCCTACCAGCAGGCCGTCATCGACCTGCCGGGGCTGGCGCCGGAGCTCCTGGAACTGCTGCCTCAGTACACCAGTTGCCTGGTGGAACTGGGTTGTGGGGAGCGCGACTACCTGTCCATGCAGGCCTGGCAGTCCAGTGTCAGCGGCGGGATTTCCGCCACTACCTCGGTACGTGCCGCCATAGACGACGAACAGGCTACCCAGGGCATCCTGGTGCTGTCCAGCAAGGCACTGGTTCGCAACCACGCGGCCATGAGCGAGCTCATGCGCGTTACCCTGGAAGAGGTACGCTTCGACGAGCACGAGCGCATCCGCGATCTCGTCGCCCAGCAGCGCGCGCGCCGCGAGCAGAGCGTGACCGGCAACGGCCACGGCCTGGCCATGCAGGCGGCGGCCTCGGGCATGAGTCCCACCGCTTCGCAGAGCAGCGCGAGCAGCTGCAGCGGGAACTGGAGCAGCAGTGGCAAGTCGTCGTGGCCAGCGGCAGCGGCTACCAGCCCCTGGATCTGCCACCGCTGCGCGACCGGGTACGCCAGGCCTGGCTCACCAGCACCCAGGTGAATTTCTGCGCCAAGGCCTACCCCACCGTGCCCGCCGATCATCCCGATGCGCCGGTGCTGGCGGTGCTGGCCGGGGTGCTGCGCAACGGCTTCCTGCACCGTGCCGTGCGCGAGCAGGGCGGTGCCTATGGCGGCGGCGCCAGCCACGACACCGATGCCGCCGCGCTGCGCTTCTATTCCTACCGCGACCCGCGCCTGGCGGAAACCCTGGCCGACTTCGACCGTTCCATCGACTGGTTGCTGGGGGAGACCCTGTCCTGGCGCCTGGTGGAGGAGGCCATCCTCGGCGTCATCGGTTCCATCGACAAGCCGGGCTCGCCGGCCGGCGAGGCCCGCGATGCCTTCTTCAACAACCTGTTCGGACGCACGCCGGAACAGCGCAAGCGCTATCGCCAGCGGGTGCTGGAGGTGCGGGCGGAGGATATCCGGCGCGTGGGTGAAACCTACCTGCTACCGGAACGCGCCAGCGTGGCGGTCATCACCAATGGCGGGCAGCTGGAGTTATGCAAGGGCCTGGGGCTGGAGATCCACAACCTGTAGGAGCGGCCTTTGGCCGCGAATGGTTCGGAAGTTCCCGGTTCGCGGCCAAAGGCCGCTCCTACAGATCGAACTCCGCCCACACCGGGCAGTGATCCGAGGGCTTCTCCATGGCGCGGATGTCGTAGTCGATCCCCGCCCCGGTGCAGCGCTCCAGCAGCGGGGCGCTGGCCAGCAGGCCGTCGATGCGCAGGCCGCGGCGCGGCTCGCGTTCGAAGCCGCGGCTGCGGTAGTCGAACCAGCTGAAGAGGTCGTCCACCTCCGGGTGCAGCTTGCGGAAGGTGTCACCCAGGCCCCAGGCGGTGATGGTTTCCAGCCATTCCCGTTCCTCCGGCAGGAAGCTGCATTTGCCGGTCTTCAGCCAGCGCTTGGCATTGTCCGCGCCGATTCCGATGTCCAGGTCCAGGGGCGCGATATTGAAATCGCCCATGACCACCAGCAACTGGTCGGGCCGGAAGTTCTCCCGCAGGTAGCGCAGCAGATCGGCATAGAATTTGCGCTTGGCGGGAAATTTCCATTCGTGGTCGCGACTCTCCCCCTGGGGAAAATAGCCGTTGATGACGGTGATCTCCTCGCCGCCGGGCGTGGGGTAGACCCCGGTGATCAGGCGCCGCTGGGAATCCTCGCCGTCGAAGGGATACCCCCGTTCCACCCGCAGGGGCTCCAGGCGCGACAGCAGGGCGACACCATAATGGCTCTTCTGGCCGTGGTAGTGGGCGCGATAACCCATGGCCTCCACCATGGCCAGGGGGAACATCTCATCGGCTACCTTGGTCTCCTGGATGCCGATGATGTCGGGGGCGTGGCGCTGCGTCAGGGCTTCCAGCTGGTGGGGACGGGCGCGGATGCCGTTGGTGTTGAAGGATACGATTTTCATGGGTGGATTCGATTCCGGTTGAGATTCAGCGTGTGGCCGTTGGCGGGCGTCACCAGCTGACCTCGCACAGCGCGCCTGGCATGTACCGGCAGTGCGCTCCTGCAGGCGGGATCTTGCAATGATTGGCTCCTAGGCATCCTTGAACAGGTAAGGCCGCATTCTAGCGGACCGGCGCCGGCCCGTCAGGTGCGCGCGGGCGGTCGCTGTACTACACTGCGCGCCGCGTCGGCGCCGCCCTGGGGACCCTGTCATGCAATGTGTGATTTATAAAGGCCGCAAGAAGGCCGATACCTACCTGTACCTGGAGCGCGAGGGCGATTTCAGCCGTGTGCCGCCGGCCCTGCTGGCATTGTTGGGACCGCTGGAGCCGGTGCTGACACTGGAACTCGGCCCGCAGCGGACCCTGGCGCGCGCCGACGTGAACCAGGTGCGGGCCCAGCTCCGGGAGCAGGGGTATTACCTGCAGATGCCGCCCCGGGAAGGGGAGGATGGCCTGCAGGAAAGGCTGAAAACCGAGGGTTTCTATATGCGGATACCAGACCGGGACGGTAACGGGACATCGTGATCGCGCGAGCCGCCAGCGTGCGTGGCACACCCACCGGCGCGGGACGGCCGTGACACCGCGGGTGCGTTACCAGGCCGACCTGCGCCGGGAGGGCTTCCTGCCGGATCCGGCGCAGGCACAGGTGGTGGAACACACCCAGCGGCTCTACGAAGACCTGCTGCACGCCCGCCATGACCGCGGCTGGTGGCGCCGGCTGCCGGGCCTGGCGCCCCGGCCGGTGCGTGGTCTGTACCTCTGGGGCGGTCCGGGGCGCGGCAAGAGCCACCTGGTGGACAGCTTCTTCGACTGTTTGCCCTTCCCGGAAAAGCGTCGCGTGCATTTTCACCGCTTCATGCTGTCCGTGCACCAGCAGCTGGGGGAACTGCCCAAGACCCCGAATCCCCTGGTCATCATTGCGCGCCGCCTGGCCGCGGAGCTGCGGGTACTGTGCCTGGATGAATTCCATGTCCATGACATCGCCGATGCCATGTTGCTGGATGGCCTGCTCAAGGCCCTGTTCGAACAGGGCATCAGCCTGGTCACCACGTCCAACAGCGCGCCGGACCAGTTGTACCGCGATGGCCTGCAGCGCGACCGGTTCCTGCAGGCCATCGAGCGCATCCAGCGGCACATGGTGGTGGTGGAGCTGGCCTCCGCCACCGATTACCGCACCCGCACCCTGGAACGTGGCGGTACCTACCGGGTCGCCGCGAACGGGATTGCCCGGGACTGGCTGGAGACGCGCCTGCAGGCCCTGGCCCCGCGCCGCCTGCGGCGCGACGAAACCCTGGGCATCAATGGCCGTGCCTTGCCGGCCCGGGCGCTGGCGGAAGGGGTGGCCTGGTTCCACTTCGATCCCCTGTGCCGCGAGCCACGCTCGACCCGTGATTACCTGGAACTGGCGCGTCTGTTCCATACCCTGCTGCTGGAGGGCGTACCCGGCTTCCAGGAGGGCTCGGACGAGGCGGCACGACGCTTCATTCACCTGATCGACACCCTCTACGAACACCGGGTGAAGCTGGTGCTCACCGCGGCCGTGGAGCCGGAGGCCCTGTACCCGGGGGGGCGCCTGGCAGGGCTGTTTGCCCGTACCGCCAGCCGGCTGGCGGAGATGCGCACCCACCGATACCTGTCCCTGCCTCATCGTGGCCTGTCCTGAAGGGGTCAAGACCCGGTTCGGACGGCCGCTGACAACAGGGATAGACTGGGGGGATCGAGGATCCAGGGCTACCCGGGCCTTGACCGCCAGGTCATCGCTCAGGGTGTCTGGCGGCGTGCCCCTTGCCCGAGAACATGCGCCGCGACCAGTAGCCGGTCACCTAAGTTGCCCTGATTGTCGACAGGGGTGTTGGTATAGCCGGTAAACAGGCCGCGGCCGTCGGGGTTGACCCGCTGTACCTCTGCCTTCAGGGCCGCGCCGGCGCCCAGCTCGTAACGCACGCCGAGGGTAATGGAGTCCTGTTTCAATGCCTCGCCACACGGGAACTGGCCTACCCCTCCGCAGCTGTTGGGGCTGCCATTCTCATCCAGCTTGGCGTAGGTGAGGTGGGGCATCCACTTGCCGAAGCGGTAACCGAGCGTGGCGTAGTAACCCTTCTGGTTGGGGAAGCCCAGGTTGGCACCGCCCTCGATCTCGCGCTCGAAATACTCGGCATAGCCGATGAAGTTGTTCAGGTCCATGGTGCCGCCCACGCTCCGGAACTCGGCGTCTTCCTGCGAGACCCCGAGGGCGTCGGCGCTCACCTCGATGCTCAGGAAACCGGCACGTACCGAGAAGTGATCCCAGTTCAGGCTGCTGTTGATGCCAACCAGGTTCTGGGCCTCGAAATCGACAAATTCCACTGAGCCAGGCAAGCCAAAAGCGAATTGCTGATCGGGCGGGAAGGCTTGGTTGATTTCCAGCGCACCCTGCGGCACCACCGTACTCTGGCCGCGACTGGTGCCCACGTAGGGTGCAGCAGCAGGTCGGCGCTACCCAGGCGCGTGCGGAACAGGGCATCGGCGCCGGAGATGGCGGTCAGCGGGTTGATCTGGGCGGCCACCTGCAGTCCCACGCGGCTGTCCTGTTCGAAGCCGATTTCATCGCGGATGTTGCCGTTGTACCACTGGGTGTCCGAATCCGTCTAGGTGGCGCCGGCGGTCATGATGCCGTTGAGTACGACATTGTCCACGGCCATGACCGGGGCCGCGCCCAGCGCCAGCAGTACCGCGGCGCTGGTGGTACGTAACCTGGTTTTCATAGATGATCCCTCGCGTTGTTCAGAGTTGTTCACTGCCGGAGCTGTACTTGGCCCGACCCCAATAAAGCGTTGCCCCATCCCCATATGCTGTTGCAGTAGCCCCACTTTTCGGGTCCGGCGCCAATGAAAACACAAAAAACCTTGCAAGCACAGCGTTAGCGCCTGTTTCTCCTCACATAATCCTGATTCAGTCCGGCCTGGGGCGTGCCCAGTGGCCGACCTCGGTGCCGGTCATTCAGCCAGGCGCTGCCGCAGGGACTGCAGGACATTCCACCCCGCTTGCTGCACCTGCCGTACCTGCTGCACCCCGGAGAACCCGGCCGGCAGTTGGTGGGTCAGGGCCGCCGCCAGCAGCATGCCCCCCGCGCCGAGCAGCGCGCCGCAGAGCAGGGCGATACCGAAGCGGGAACGGTTGTGTACCGGGGCCGGCTCCCGGGCGGGAACGGCCTGGTGGGGACGGCTACCCGCGCGCGGCGCGGGTGTGGCACTGGGCATTCTCGCGGCCGTGAAGCTGGCGGCAGCTCGCGGCATCGCAACAGCGGTTTTCGATGTCTGCGCGGATTTTCTCGTCGCGGTGGGTGGCGTGTCCTCTTCCACCAGGGGGCCGAAATCGATACCGGAAGCCGTCACGGTGGCGGTATCCGATGGCTGTGTCAGGCCCTGTTCCAGGATCGGGCTGTTCCGCAGCAGGGGCTGCGAAGCCCGCTCCAGCAGGTTCAGCGCTGCCGCGGCGGCATGACGACGATCCAGGCCCTGGTCCGGATCGCCCATGGGTGCCGTCGCCGGGTTCTTGTGCATGGCCCGGTCCGTTGGAACCTCGGCCGGTGTGGCGCCCAGGGACTGGGCCCGCAGTCGGGCCATTTCCTGTTGGGCCTGGCGACAGGTCCGTTCGGCCCGCTCCCATTGCCGCAGCAGACCCTCCCGGTTGCGGTCGTTGGCCTGCAGCAGTCGGTCCCCGGCCAGCCGGGCCTGCTCGCGCAAGGCCCGGATCTGTTCCTGCAAGGCCCGCGCACGCGCATCCGCCACCGGCCTGGTGGCCGCGGGCGAGCTGTGGGGAACGGGTTTTTGCTGGGTTTTGACCATGGGTCCTCCGGTACCACCGGTAGCGGCCCGCCATGCCCATACCTTTAATGGCTGGAAAGGTTTTCCAGCCGGACAGGCACAGGACCGCCGCCATCATCGGCAGGGTAGCGGGGGCCTGGCCGGGTTTCCGGGAACCCGGTCACGGAATCACACACATCCGGTAGGCTTCGGCAGGCCACCCCACTTGCAGATCAGCTTCATGGGGCCCTTCTGGAAGATGTCGTACAGGTCCTTGGTGCTGACGCCCTGGGCCTTGGCAAAACGGCGGATGGGGGGCACGACCCCGTCGGTTTCGTACATCTGGCGTGCATCGAGGATGAATTTCATGATCTGGTCATCGATCTCGAACTCGTCGCGACGCGCCAGTTCGCGGGCCACTTCCTCGTTCCAGTCATCGCGGTTGGTCAAAAAGCCTTCGCCGTCGGTTTGAATGTCCATGGGTTTCCTCCTGTTGATGTTGTAAGGGTTGCGTGTTTGTAGGAGCGGGCTCTGCCCGCGAACGGGTTGGCCACACAAGCTTCGCGGGCAGAGCCCGCTCCTGCACAAGCCTTCGTTCAGGACGAACAACTTACCTCCAGCCGCCGTCCCCAGTCCGGTGGCGGCGCTGCATAGGCGGCCATCTCCGGTTGTTCGTCAAAAGGCCGCTGCAACAGCGCCAGCAGGCGGTCGATTTCACGGTAATCGCCCCCCTGCGCGGCACGGATGGCCTGCTCGGCCAGGTAGTTGCGCAGTATATACTTGGGATTTACGGCCTGCATGCGCGCCCGCCGTTCGGAGCCGTCCATGCCTTCCTGCGCCAGTCGCCGGTGGTAGTCTTGCGCCCAGGTATCGAAGGCGGCTCGATCCACGAAGGAATCGCGCAGCGGGCAGCCGGGGTCGTCGAAGTCCGCCAGGGCGCGGAAGCTGTTGGTGTGGTCGCAGTGATTGGCGGCCAGCAGGTCCAGCCAGCCCTGCGCCAATGCGGCATCGTTCGGCATCGTTTCCCGCAGTCCCAGCTTGGCGGCCATGCCCTGGTCATGGGCCTGGCGGAACTGTTCCTGGTAAAGATCGAAACCGGCCCTGGCCAGTTCCACCGCGGCATCCGGTTCGGGGTGCAGCAGGGGCAGCAGGGCCTGGGCCAGGCAGCTGACGTTCCACAGGCCGATGTCCGGCTGTCGATCGAAGGCGTAGCGGCCGTGATGGTCGGAGTGGTTGCAGATGAATCCGGGCTGGTAGTCATCCAGGAAACCGAAGGGACCATAGTCCAGGGTCAGGCCCAGGATGGACATGTTGTCCGTGTTCATCACCCCGTGGGCGAAACCCACCAGCTGCCATTGGGCCACCAGGCGGGCGGTGCGCGCGACCACTTCCCGGTAGAAGGCCAGGTAGCGATCCTCCCGCTCCCGGAATTCAGGATAATGGTGTTCGATGACGTAGTCGGCCAGCTGCCGTAGCCGGCCATGCTGGCCGCGGTAGAAGAATACCTCGAAGGAACCGAAGCGCACATGGCTGGGCGCCATGCGCAGCAGCAGGGCGCCGGCCTCGATCTGTTCGCGGTATACCTCTTCCTCGCTGCCCAACATGCACAGGGCGCGGGTGGTGGGTATGCCCAGGCCGTGCATGGCCTCGGAGCCGAGGTATTCGCGTACCGTGGAGCGCAACACGGCACGGCCGTCGCCCCGGCGGGAATAGGGGGTGGGGCCGGCGCCCTTGAGCTGCAGCTCCCAGCGCTCGCCGCGCCGGTTCAGCACCTCGCCGAGGATGATGGCGCGACCATCTCCGAGCTGCTCCACATAGTGGCCGAACTGGTGGCCGGCGTAGAGCATGGCGATGGGGTCGGCGCCGGGCAGAGGGCGGCTGCCATTGAGATAGTCCACGAACTCGGCACGGCCCGCGTCACCCGGGTCCAGGTCGATGAGCGCGGCCGCCGCCGCGTTGAAGCTGGCCATGTGGGCGGCCAGCAACGGGGTTGGCTGCAGGCGGCCGTGAAAGTCCTCCGGCAGGCATCCGAAACTGTTGCTGTATTGCAGTTGTTCAAGGCTGTGCATGGAAGCGATGATGGGCAGCGTCCCGGGCGGCTTCAACCCCTGGACCTGGCGGGAATTACTCAGGGCCAGAATGTATCGTTACAATGAGCCCCGTCATTCCCGCGCAGGCACTCTCGCCGCCTGCGCGAATTCGTTAGTATGTGTCTCCTGCCATCTCCGCACGGGTCGTCATGAGCGAACAAAAACTGCATTTCATCAGCAAGCCCAATTATGGCCGCATCCGCAAGATGACCTCTACTACCTCCACGGTGGCTATGGCGGCGCGTTTCCCAAGATCGAGGTGGCCCTGGAGGGCATGGACATCCACGGCAAGACCGAGGTGGAGCTGGAACCGGAAGAGGGCTATGGTCCGTACGATCCTGCCCTCCTGATCACGGCGCCGCTGGAGGAATTCCCGCCCGAGGCCCGCCAGCTTGGCGCGCAACTGGAGGGCGAAACGCCTGATGGCCGCAGCGTGCCCTTCCGGGTGGTGAAACTGGAGGGCGACCGGCTCACCGTGGACGGCAATCACCCCCTGGCGGGGCGGCAATTGCGCTTCGTCCTGGAGGTACTGGACATCCGCAATGCCACGGAGGCGGAGCTCGCCGCCGGCCATGCCTTCGTCCACCCCCGGGAGGGCGTGCGGCATTGATGCTTTCCCTGCCCGTGGTACGTGACCAGGTTACCTGGTCAGTTCCTGTGGGAGCGGCGCGAGCCGCGAATCATCGCGGCTCGCGCCGCTCCCACAGATGAACTTTCGCAGTGATTGGATTCAATCAGAGTGGGTTTTCCTGATCATCCCATGACCCCCCTGCCCATCGATCCCCTGTTGCCCGAGATCCGGCGCTTGCTGCAGGTCCACAACCGGCTGGTCATCCAGGCCGCGCCCGGCGCCGGCAAGACCACCCGCGTGCCGCCGGCCCTGCTGGACACCGACTGGCTGGGCGGGCAGCGCATCCTCCTGCTGGAGCCGCGCCGGCTGGCCACGCGCGCGGCGGCACGGCGCATGGCCGCGGAACGGGGCGAGGCGGTGGGCGAGACCATCGGCTATCGCACCCGGCTGGATTCCAGGGTGGGGCCGCGCACCCGCATCGAGGTGGTCACCGAGGGCATCCTCACGCGCATGTTGCAGCAGGACCCGGCCCTGGAAGGTGTCGGCGCCGTGCTGTTCGATGAATTCCACGAGCGCAGCCTGCAGGCGGACCTGGGCCTGGCCCTGAGCCTGGAATCCCAGGCCGCCCTGCGCGAGGACCTGCGCCTGCTGGTGATGTCCGCCACCCTGGAGGGTATACCCCTGGAGGAGTACCTGGCGGCACCGATATTGCGCAGCGAGGGGCGCAGCCATCCGGTCAGGGTGCGTTACCTGCCCTGCAAGGAGGCGGCCGACCGCACCCCGATTGCCCAGGTGGTCCGCACAGTACTGGGAGTGCTGGCGGAAGAGCAGGGCGACATCCTGGTGTTCCTGCCCGGCACCGGGGAGATCCGGCGCGTGCTGGAAGGCCTGGAGCAGGCGCGCCTGGATCCTGCCATCCTGCTCTGCCCCCTGTACGGCGACCTGGAGGCCGTCGCCCAGGATGCGGCCATCCAGCCGGCACCGGCCGGCCGGCGCAAGCTGGTGCTGGCCACGGCCATTGCCGAGACCAGCCTTACCATCGAGGGCGTGCGCGTGGTGGTGGACGCGGGGCGCGCGCACGGCCCCGGGCAGCTGCTATCGGCTCTGGGACGAAGGCACCCAGGCGGGCCTGCTGGCGCAGACACCGGCGGAGATACTGGCCGCGGACCTCGCCCCCCTGGCCCTGGAGCTGGCGCGCTGGGGGACCCGGGATCCCGCCAGCCTGCGTTGGCTCGATGCCCCGCCGGCGGGGGCGTATGCCCGCGCCGTGACCCTGTTGCAGGCGCTGCAGGCCCTCGATGCCGAGGGCGGCATCACCCCCCATGGCCGGCGCATGGCGGAGCTGCCCCTGCATCCGCGCCTGGCGCACATGGTATTGCGCGGTCACGAATTGGCGCTGGGTGGGCTGGCCTGCGAGCTCGCGGCCCTGCTGAGCGAGCGCGACATCCTGCGCGGCCGCGAGCGGGACCTGGACCTGCAGCATCGCGTGGAGCTGTTGCGCCAGGCGGGCCGGGACGGGTCGCTTGACCGGGCGGCGCGCCAGCGGGTACTGCAGGTGGCGACGCAGCTGCGGCGCGGCCTCGGAATCAAGGCACAGCAGGACCCCGCCGCGAATACCGGCCTGCTGGTGGCCCTGGCCTATCCCGACCGCATCGCCCGTGCCCGTGACGGCCAGCCGGGCCGCTACCGGCTGAGCGGTGGCCAGGGCGCCTTCCTGGATCCGGGGGATGCCCTCTGGGATGCCGGCTATCTCGCCATCGCCGCCCTCGACGGGGACCGGCGCGAGGCACGCATCTTTCTGGCCGCGCGCTTGGCGCAGGCGGACCTGGAGCGGGTCTTCGCCGACCATGTCCATGCGGTGGAGCAGGTGCAGTGGGACGCCGCCGCCCTGCGGGTGACGGCGCGCCGCCAGCTGCGACTTGGCGCGCTGGTGCTGGAGGATGCGCCGCTGGCCCGACCCAATCCCGCTGCCCAGGCCCGTGCCCTGCTGGAGGGGGTGCGCCAGCAGGGACTGGCGGCGGGTAGACTATGCCGCCGGCGAGATCCCGGTGCTGGCGGTGCGGCTACAGGAGATGTTCGGTTGCGCGGACACCCCGCGCATTGCCGGCGGACGGGTGCCGGTGCTGTTACACCTGCTGTCACCGGCGCGGCGCCCGGTGCAGGTGACCCGCGACCTGGCCAGCTTCTGGGGCAAGGCCTATGCCGAGGTGAAGAAGGACCTCAAGGGGCGTTACCCGAAGCATTCCTGGCCCGACGATCCGCGCCAGGCGGAGGCCTTGCGCGGCACCAGACCGGGCGGAACCCGATGACCCCTGTAGGAGCGGCCTCTGGCCGCGAACAGGCTGAGGTGACACGGGCTATTCGCGGCCAGAGGCCGCTCCTACGGGTTGCGGTCGCAACATTCGAACTTTGATCTGGAGACAACATGCCCAAGGCCAGTGAGCTGAAGAAAGGCGCCGTGGTGGAGATGGACGGCGAGGTCTACGTGGTGCGCCAGCTGGAGACCAAGAGTCCCTCCTCGCGCGGTGCCGTGACCCTGTACAAGGTGCGCTTCCAGAACGTGCGCAGCAAGCAGAAGCGCGACGAGACCTTTCGCGGCGACGACACGGTGCAGAGCGTGGCCTTCGAGAAGCGGGCGGTGCAGTTCTCCTACCAGGACGGCGATATCTTCTACTTCATGGACAACGAGGATTACGCCCAGTATGGCCTCGATGCCGACAGCCTGGAGGATCAGCGTCCCTACCTGACCGAGAGCCTGGAGGGCATCGCCCTGCTGCTGGTGGATGGCGCGGTGATCGCCCTGGAGCTGCCCCAGTCCGTAGACCTTGAAATCGTGGACACGGCGCCGGCCATCAAGGGCGCCAGTGCCTCGGCGCGCACCAAGACCGCGCTGCTGTCCACCGGGTTGGAGGTGCAGGTGCCCGAGTACCTGGCGACGGGGGAGCTGGTGCGGGTCAATACCGCCACGGGCAAGTTCATGTCCCGTAGCTAGGAGCCTGTCGGATTTAGGCGATCGTAGCGAGCAAGGTGTGAGAGCGAGAACAAATTTTCATGATTTCGAGGCGCATAGTGGACCTACGCAACGAGAAATCAGGGAAATTTGGGCCGCTCTCCCACCGGCGCAGTACGACTGCATGGATGCAGGAGGTAGAGCAACGCATGGACGGCGACGGACCAGTTGCAGACCCAGCAGACCCAGGCCGAACAGGGCCAGGATGGAAGGCTCGGACACCGAGGGATCTTCGCTATTATCATTGCAGCCAGGGGCATTCGGATTTTCATCGCAGAAGTCGATGGTTTCCTGCAGCTTGGCGTTGGCGAAGGCCGTCACGAAATCCTCGACCACCTGTTGATCGTTGGTGTTCAGGGCGTCCAGGTCGAACTGCTGGCCATTGTGGGCCAGGGCCAGGGGGACGTAGCAGTCGTCATTTGCGGTCAGGCAGGCGCCGCCATCGCTTACCACGGCGTTGAACAGGGCATTGTTCTGGGTGAGCAGGCCATCGATCACCGCGTAGCTCGGCGCCAGGCCATTCACGGTGAAGCCCGCGGTGCTCCTGAAGTCGTTATCCTCGTCGGTGAAGATGATGATGTTCTTCACCGCGTTGGGCCGGTAGGAGAACAGATCGCTCTGGTTGTCGATGGCGTTCAGGGCGAAGGCGGTGGCGGAGTAACCGGATTCGACGCTGCCACTGGATACCAGGTTGTTGGCTGCAGCGGCCAGGCTGGTGTCGTCGGTCAGGTCGGAAAGCATGCGCGGCACAGCCTGCGTGTTGCCAAAGCCCACCAGGCCGTACTGGGCGTCCACGCCGCCGGCGGACAGGATGGAGGCGAACAGGCCGATGTTGTTGCGCAGGTTGGCCTGGATGGTGCCCATGGAGCCGGATTCATCGACCATGAAGACGATGTCGGTCATGATGGCGGACTGGGCCGGGCTGCCGAAGCCGATCAGCGCGGCGGCCATGGCGGCGGAAGAGAAGAGTTTTTTTAGTTTCATGTTATGGCTCCTGGTGTGCTCTGCATGGAAAATGCCCGTTTGTACGGGTTTGCGGGATGTACTGCAGGCATCGTGCCAATTTAATTTTGTTCTTATAAATTAATAGGTTAACATTGTCCGTGAATAATCCGGCTGCACGACTGTAAAATCCTTTGACTAACAGCAGGTGGATTCCATGAAGATCGGCACCCCATTATCCCCCGGGGCCACCCGGGTCATGCTGCTGGGCAGCGGCGAACTGGGCAAGGAGGTAATCATTGCCCTGCAGCGTCTCGGCGTGGAGGTGATCGCCGTGGACCGCTATGCCCATGCCCCGGGCCACCAGGTCGCCCACCGTGCCCACGTCATCGACATGGCCGACGGCGCCGCCCTGCGCGCCCTCATCGAGCAGGAACGCCCCCGGCTGGTGGTACCCGAGATCGAGGCCATCGCCACCGACACCCTGGCGGCGATCGAGGCCGAGGGGCTGGCCGAAGTCATCCCCACGGCCCGCGCCGCCCAGCTCACCATGAACCGCGAGGGCATCCGCCGGCTGGCGGCCGAGGAACTGGGCCTGCCCACCTCGCGTTATGCCTTCGCCGAAAGCCGCGAGGAACTGGCGGCCGCCATCGACGCCGGCATCGGTTATCCCTGTATCGTCAAGCCGGTGATGTCTTCCTCGGGCAAGGGCCAGTCGACCCTGCGTGGCCCCGCTGACCTGGATGCCGGCTGGGACCATGCCCTGAGCGGTGGCCGTGTGAAACGCGCGCGGGTGATCGTGGAGGAGATGATCGACTTCGAGTACGAGATCACCCAGCTCACGGTGCGGGCCCTGAATGCGGCCGGGGTGCTGGAAACGCACTTCTGCGCACCCATCGGCCATGTGCAGGAACAGGGCGACTACGTGGAAAGCTGGCAACCCCAGCCCATGAGCGCCACGGCTCTGGAGCGGGCGCGGGATGTCGCCGGGCGCATCACCGACAGCCTCGGCGGGCGCGGCTTGTTCGGGGTGGAACTGTTCGTGCGTGGCGACCAGGTCTGGTTCAGCGAGGTGAGTCCACGTCCCCATGATACGGGCATGGTCACCATGGTCACCCAGCGCCAGAACGAATTCGAGTTACATGCCCGCGCCATCCTGGGCCTGCCGGTATCCGTGGTCTTGGCAAGTCCGGGCGCCAGCGCGGTCATCTACGGCGGCCTGGATGAAACGGGGATTGCCTTCGAGGGGCTGGAACAGGCCCTGGCGGACCCGCAGGTGGAGGTGCGACTGTTCGGCAAGCCGGAATCCTTCCGGCGCCGGCGCATGGGCGTGGCGCTGGCCTGGGCCGATACGGCGGAAGCGGCGCGCACGCGTGCCAAGAGCGCTGCCCGGCAGGTTCGTCCGGTTGGCGCCCACTCCATGGGCAAATGATCGCTCAAGTCCGACAGGCTCCTAGCGCGAATGGCACTGACTTAACGTCATTGCGAGCGAAGCGCGGCAATCTCCTACCATGAAATCAGTCAGTTGGAGATTGCCGCGTCACTTCGTTCCTCGCAATGACGGGCATCTTCCGGCTTAAGTAGGCATCCATATCGGGGATGAGCAGGCTCTCGACACGCTTGATCATGTCCTTCAGGCGCAGCTTGCGTTTCTTCAAGCGCTGCAGCTGCAGCTGGTTCTGGTAGGGATTGGCATGCAACTGGCTGATGATCTCGTCCAGGTCGCGGTGTTCCATGCGCAGCTCCGCAAGCCGGATATGCAGACTTTCCAGGTTTTCTTCTTGGTCCATGGTGGAACCCTGCGTGCCCCGAGATGAGCGGGGCTGCCCCCGAAAACTCTAGTTTGACCGATGTCTCCGGGCTTGCCAACCAGACCCGCCACCTGGTCAGTCGCGGCGCTTGCGGCGCGGCCTTCCCTCGAAGCGGACCACCGCCTGCATGATCTCCGGGTAGGGCAGGGACTCCAGGTCACCGTGGCGCAACAGGGCTGCGCTGATCAGGGCGTCGATATCCTCGATGGTATCCGGGGTGGTGCCTTATTTTTCCCATTCCTTGAGGATGGGCGCCTCGCGGTGTTCCTGGAGCTTTTCCTCGGCTTCCAGTTCCGATTCGGCGAAGATCACCTTGATGACCCGGCTGTCGTCCGGGGTGGTCGTGGCACGCAACTCCCGCGCCCGGTTCTTGGCGTCCTTGAACTTCTCGAAGGTATCGATTCGCTCCAGGTGCTTGACCAGTGCGGTAGGTCCCTGCTGAATCGCGTAGATAAAGTACGGCATGTTCTGTTCCTGGCGGTTGATGGGGAGGATCGGCGCTGCCGGTTCCGGGATGATTATACCAGCACGGCCGCAGGACGCTTTCCCTGTGTCGGCTGGGTGTTTGGGCGTGCCCTGGCGGGTGACACCCCGCAGCCTTGGTATCGCTTCTGTTCAGGGTCTATACTGAGTCGGCCCAAGAGGTTGGGATGGGTCACGGGGCGGCTTCAACGCCCTCCAGGCCCGCTCGCATAACAATTCCGCAACAACAAATCACGCGACAGGGGTTGAGTTAGATGGCAACAGGAACAGTAAAGTGGTTCAACGATTCCAAGGGATTCGGTTTTATTGAAATGACGGACGGGCAGGAGGATGTGTTCGTCCATCACACGGCCATTCAGGCGGACGGCTTCCGTTCCCTGGTCGAGGGCCAGCAGGTCCAGTTCGAGGTGGAGCGCGGCCCCAAGGGCCTGCAGGCCTCGAACGTGATGGTGGTGAGTTAGTTCACCCAATCATTGCAAAATTCCTCCTGTAGGAGCGGCGCGAGCCGCGAACATTCGCGGCTCGCGCCGCTCCTACAGTGCCCAAACCGTGGTCTGTCCCCTGTTTTTTGTGTTTTTCTGTGGTCTGTCCCCTGTTTTTCTGGTCAACCATAGCGGCCGGTGATGTAATCCTCGGTCTGCTTCTTGCCCGGGTTGGTGAACAGGGTGTTGGTGTCAGCGAACTCAACCATGTCGCCCATGTACATGAAGGCGGTGTAGTCGGATACGCGCGCCGCCTGCTGCATATTGTGCGTCACGATCAGGATGGTGTAACGATCCTTGAGCTCGTGAATCAGCTCTTCGATCTTGAGCGTCGCGATCGGATCCAGCGCCGAGGCTGGCTCGTCGAGGAGGATGACATCTGGTTCGATGGCAATTGCCCTGGCGATTACCAGTCGCTGTTGCTGCCCGCCGGACAAGCCGAAGGCATTCTGATCCATGCGATCCTTGACTTCGTCCCAAAGCGCGGCGCTCTTCAATGACCGCTCCACCACCTCGTCCAGCAGTCGCTTGTTCTTGACTCCCTGAAGACGCAGTCCGTAGGCGATGTTTTCGTAGATGGACTTGGGGAAGGGGTTTGGCTTCTGGAATACCATACCGACCCGGCGTCGCAGTTCCGCGACATCGGTGAGCTTGTCGTAGATATCCATGCCGTCCAGGGTGATGCTACCCTCGATCCGGCAGCTGTCGATCAGGTCATTCATGCGGTTGAAGCACCGCAGCAGGGTCGATTTTCCGCAACCGGATGGGCCAATGAAGGCTGTCACACAGTGTTTTGGCAGGTCCAGGCTTACATTCTTGAGTGCCGGCTCGTTTCCATAGTAGAGATTGAGATTCTCGACCTTGAGCGTAATGGTCTCGTCGGCAAGCTTGCGGTCCCTGGTGACGCTATCAGAAAAGATATCGGTGCCGATGCTATGGGCTCGCGTGTTTCCACTCGGCTGCGTATCAGTGTTGGAGATATTGTTCATATCCGTGGTACCCGGTCTGTTGAATGTGGTGGATTGGGCATGCATCAGTCAGCCTCGCTCTTGTATTTTTCGCGCAGGTGGTTACGAATCGCAATCGCGGACAGGTTCAGGACCAAGATCAGTATTACCAGCATCAGCGCCGTGGCATACACGAGTGGGCGCGCCGCCTCGACATTGGGGCTCTGGAAGCCGACGTCGTAGATGTGAAAGCCGAGGTGCATGATCTTGCGCTCGAGATGGACGAAGGGGGCATAGCCGTCGATCGGCAGGCTGGGCGCGAGCTTCACCACGCCCACCAGCATCAGTGGTGCCACTTCGCCGGCGGCACGTGCCACGGCCAGGATCATGCCGGTCATCATGGCCGGGGTCGCCAGGGGCACGACCACCTTCCACAGGGTTTCCGCCTTGGTGGCACCCAGGGCATAGCTTCCCTCGCGCAGGGACCTGGGGATGCGCGCCAGGCCCTCCTCGGTGGCTACGATGACCACCGGCAGGGTCAGCAGTGCCAGGGTCAGGGATACCCACAACAGCGCCGGTGTTCCGAAAGTGGGTGCGGGAAGTGCCTCGGGAAAGAAGATCTGGTCGATGTTGCCGCCAAGGAAGTACACGAAGAAGCCGACGCCGAAGACCCCGAACACGATGGAGGGGACTCCGGCGAGGTTGTAGACCGAGATGCGGATGATCTTGAGTATTGGCCCTTGCTTGGCGTATTCGCGCAGGTATAGCGCGGCCAGCACGCCGAAGGGCGTAACGAATACGGTCATCAGCAAAACCATGGTCACGGTGCCGAAGATCGCGGGGAAGATGCCCCCCTCGGTGTTCGCCTCGCGTGGATAGTCGGTGACAAACTCGATGATACGGGTGGTGTAATAACTCGCCTTTTCGGCAAGACTCATGGCATTGGGGCGGGTAGCGCGTACGATCATGCTCAGTGGGAGCTGAACTTGCCGGCCATCCGCAAGGCTGGCAACCAAGACGTGGCGGTCCATTTCCTTGCGCAGGTCGTCCAGACGCTGGCGCTGGATGTCGTATGCTTCCTCGAGGGGCGTGTACTGGGCACTGAGGCGCGAGAGCAGCTCCGGCCAGACCTGTTCGCCGCTCGCGACGGTTTCCCCATCCTCCTTGATTTCCAGCGCAAAGCCATAGAAATTGCCCCATTCGCGCCGTTCCAGCATGATGGCTTCACGGGGCTTCTCCCATTCGCTGTCGAGCTGCGACTCCAGGTACCAGGTGAAATCCCGGCCGAAATCGCGATTTCCCTGCTTGAACAGGTAACGGCTCACGAACCGCTCGCCTTCGGCCACTGTAATGCCCGCCTCGCGAGCGGCCGCCGCGGTGAGCACCTCTTTGTCCGTGACCTCTCCCAGGACTGCTTGTCGGTCGCCGCTGGGCGAGGTCCAGGTGGTGGTGACGATCTCGGCTGGCCAGAAGTGCGCAAAGCCGCGCACCGCGATCAGTCCCAGCAGTCCCACTACCATGATGATGCTGAGGCTGAGTGCGCCGGCATTCATCCACAGCCAGGGGGCATCGGTCTTGAACCAGTTTCTCATTTGCGTGCAATCCGTTTACAAGGAAGCATAGCGGCGGCGCAGGCGCTGCCGGACCAACTCGGCCAGGGTGTTGATGATGAAAGTGAATACAAACAGCACCAGGGCGGCCAGGAAGAGGATGCGATAGTGACTGCTATGCACCGCGGTTTCCGGAAGTTCCACGGCGATATTCGCCGACAAGGTGCGCATGCCTTCGAAAAGATTGAAATTCATTACCGGGCTGTTACCCGTGGCCATGAGCACGATCATGGTTTCCCCGATGGCGCGTCCGAAGCCGATCATGACGGCGGAAAAGATGCCGGGGCTGGCTGTCAGCAGCACTACGCCGGTGACCGTCTGCCAGGGCGTGGCGCCCAGCGCCAGCGAGCCCTGCGTAAGATGCTTGGGTACGCTGAAAATGGCGTCTTCGGTAATGGAGTAGATGGTCGGGATTACGGCGAAGCCCATGGCGACGCCGACGACCATGGCATTGCGCTGGTCATAGGTGATGCCCACATCGGTCAGCCACTGACGCATACTGCCGTCGAAGAACCAGATTTCAAGGTAGGGACTGGCCTCCACGCAGGCCCAGCCGACCAGGATGATGACCGGTAGCAGGGCGACCGCTTCCCAGCCAGGCGGCAACAGGCGACGCAGCGCGACTGGCGTATGCGGCCAGAGTGCCGCCATTGCCAGGAAGGCAACCGGCATCAGTACCAGGATGCCGAATACCGCCGGCAGGTTGTTTTCCATGTAGGGTGCGAGCCAGAGTCCTGCCAGGAAACCGAGGATGACGGTCGGCAGGGCTTCCATGACCTCGATGGTGGGTTTTACCTTGCCACGCAGCTTGGGGCTCATGAAGTAGGCCGTGTAGATTGCCCCCATGATTGCCAGCGGCATGGCGAAGAGCATGGCATAGAATGCGGCCTTCAGGGTGCCGATCGACAGCGGGACGAGACTGTACTTGGGTTCGAACTCGTCGGTTCCCGAGGACGCCTGCCAGACGTACTCCGGTTCGGCCCGACCTTCGTACCAGACCTTGTTCCAGAGCGCACTCATGGAAACGTCGGGATGCTCGTTTTGTACTTCCATCAGTTTCATGCTGCCCTGCTCATCCAAAACCAGGAGCGCACGATTGGTTGGCGTGAAGGAGAAGTGGCGTATTGGGTCGTTGGAAAGGCGTTCGTTCAGCACCGTGGTGTCGGAAGTGGCAAAGTGCAATGCGACGTTGCCCTCGGCATCGCCGGTGGCGAAACCCTTGCGAGGGTACTCGGGTGCAATGGCGGTGACCGCGGCCGAGTGCGATGCAAAATCACGGATCCGGGTCAGGTGGTAGATGTTCTGCTCGTCCCGCACCAGGAACCACTGGGTGACGCTTCCATCGGAACCGCCCACAATGAGGGAAACCGTGCCGATCAGAAAGGAAACAGCCGTTACCTGCTCACCCTCAGGCACTACACGCACACTTTCCACCAGGGGTGGGTTGTCACGCTGGCTGATGTCGTAGTAGTGCGCCATGCCATCGTCGTCAAAAACGAACAGGCTGCTCAGCCGGTTATCCACCAGCATGTGGCGAATGCTGCCGGCAGCATTCGAGATGGCTACCGTTTCACCGGCACTGACTTCCACCTCTCCGGTCATGAAGTTGGATCGTGCTTCGAGTACCTGCATCACCAGGCGACGGTCGGCGGTTTCGGCAACCACCACGTAGCC
>JAIVHA010000158.1 GCA_020201295.1 Lysobacteraceae bacterium
TCCTCCTGGGGTTGCCCCTCGAGTCCACCGGCGAGGATCGCCTCCAGGTGTTGCGCCAGCAGCTCCGCCCCCATCCGTGACAGGCGATCATGCAGGCGGCTGCCGGTATCCTCGTCGCCGATGGGACAGGTCGCCTTGGCCAGCATGGGACCGGTGTCCAGGCCCGCCTCCATGCGCATGAGGGTGACGCCAGTTTCCGCGTCTCCGGCCAGAATGGCGCGCTGGATGGGGGCCGCCCCACGCCAGCGCGGCAACAGCGAGGCATGGACATTGACGCAGCCCCGGGCCGGGATATCGAGCACCGCCTGCGGCAGCAGCAGGCCATAGGCGACCACCACCAGCAGGTCGGGCCGCAGCGCCGCCAGCGCCTGCTGCTGCTCCGCCCCCTTGAGGCTGGCGGGCTGCAGCACGGCAATGCCCCGCGCCAGGGCCAGTTCCTTCACCGGGCTGGCGCGCAGCTGACGGCCGCGCCCCGCCGGCCGGTCCGGCTGGGTATAGACGGCCACCACCTCGTGGGGACCGTCGAGCAGCACCTGCAGCACGGGCACGGAGAACTCGGGGGTGCCGGCGAACACGATCTTCATGGGTATTCCTGCCTGGGTCCGGGGTGGACCGGTAAAAAGCATTATGGCCACGGAACCACACGGAAAAACACGGAAAAGATCTCGATTAACTGCTTCGTTAAAGACGCGGTGCATACCGCATGGACCGAGGCTTCCGACGGCGGGCATGGAACATCACGGCTTCATGATCCATGGCCTGCAGGCATCAAAGGTTCCTGGCGGACCTTGATCATCCCGCCTATCTGGTCTTTATTTCCGTGTTTTTCCGTGTGCTTCCGTGGCCATTAAGGTTTTGAACGCTCAGATGAATGGCACTGACTTAACGTCATTGCGAGCGAAGCGCGGCAATCTCCTACCATGAAATCAGTCAGTTGGAGATTGCCGCGTCACTCCTGGCCCATAGAATCCCTTCGGGCTTCATCATGTGTAATCGATCTCGTGCTGGATGCAGACCGCCAGCAGGCCCTCGGCATCCAGCTCGAAGGGCTGGCCATCGCGGCCCAGGGCGCGCACCTTGACGGAATCGGCGCGGGTCACCTTCTCGAAGAAGCCCGGCACCGACAGGCAACCCTCCTCCATTTCCTCGACGCCGTCCCGGGCGACGATCTCCGGATTCACCAAAAATAAAGGTTGGTCGTTTCCCTCCGATATATCAATGACGACGAGCCGCTTGGCGATATTCACCTGGGTGGCCGCGAGACCGATCCCGGGGGCCTGGTACATGGTTTCCAGCATGTCATCCAGCAAGCCGCGGATCTCGTCGTCCACCTGCGCCACGGGCTTGGCCATGTTGCGCAGGCGGGGGTCGGGAAAGTGCAAAATATTCAGGATAGCCATGTGAACATCATCACGATTCGGGGCGGTCGTACATTATAGACTGCAACACAATGATCATACTGGGTTTCGACAGGGCATTTCCATACTTTGTACGGTACGGTTTTTCCGCTACACTCGCCACCCAGGACGCAGAATTACAAAGAGTTACCGGTACCCGCAGCGTTGCGGAAACCGGTACGTGGGGCGCGGAGCCACTGGCCGCGTCACGAATAACGAACGACTGAAAGGGACGCCCTATGGCCATCAAGAAACTCCTGGGTCTGGCGACGGCCATGCTCTTTGCCGCCAGCCTGTACGCCGACCAGATCGCCCTCGCGCCGGACCACCCGGACCGCTACGTGGTGGTGAAGGGCGACACCCTCTGGGATATTTCCGGTCGTTTCCTGCAGCAGCCCTGGCTGTGGCCCGAGGTCTGGTACGTCAACCCCCAGATCGAGAACCCCCACCTCATCTATCCCGGTGACGTCATCACCCTGGTGTATGTGGATGGCAAGCCCCAGTTGCGGATGGAGCGGGGTCATCCCAGCGTGAAGCTCTCTCCCACGGTACGCGAGGAGCGCATCGACCAGGCCATCCACACCATCCCCATCGATGCCATTCGCCAGTTCCTGACCCAACCGCTGGTGGTGGACGAGGATGAGCTGCGCACCGCCCCCTATTTGCTCACCGGCGCCGACGAGCACGTGATCGCCGGCGCCGGGGACCGCATCTACGTACGCGGAGTGGAGGATGCAAGCGCGAGTGACTTCAGCCTGTACCGTACCGGTGGCCAGTACCAGGATCCCGACACAGGCGAGATCCTCGGCCACAAGGCCCAGTACATCGGCGATGCCCGCCTAAACAGCTTTGCCGAGGTGAGCACCATGACCCTGGTGCGCACCAATCGCGAGGCGCGTGCCGGTGACCGCCTGAAGCCGGTGTCGGAGGACGAGGTGCATACCCACTTCACCCCGCGCGCCCCGTCCAGCCCCATCGAGGGCCGCATCATCGACGTGGTGGATGGTGTCAACCAGATCGGCCAGTACCAGGTGGTGGCCATCAACCGCGGCGCCCGCGAGGGCATGGAACCAGGTCATGTTCTGGCCGTGTACCAGGCCGGCGCCATGGTGCGGGATCCCGTCAGCGACAATGCCCGCGAGCTGGTGCAGCTGCCCGACGAACACGGTGGCGAGCTGATGATCTTCCGGGTCTTCGACAAGGTCAGTTTCGGCCTGGTCATGAAGGCCACCCGCTCGCTGCACGTCCTGGATTACGTGCGCAATCCTTGACCCGCGGGACGGTTCCCGTCCACGGGTCAGGCGCGGCCAGGGAACGGCCGCGATGAGCCAGGCTCCCGCCAACCCTGAAACCCTGCGCCACTGGCTGGCGCTGTACCGTGCCCCGGCCCTGGGCGCGGCGGGTGCCCCGATCCCGCCCAGGCCCTCGCCGCCGGTTCGGATCGGCTGCAGTCCCTGGGCCTGTCCCCGCAGGCCACGGCCGGCCTGCGCCAGCCCGACTGGGCCGGGGCCGAGGCCGACCTGCGCTGGCTGGACGCCGCGGATCACCACCTGATTCTGCTCGGGGACGAGGACTACCCGCCTCTGCTGGCGGAGATCCCCGACCCCCCGCCCCTGCTGTTCGTGCATGGTGATCCCACCCTGCTGTCCCTGCCGCAGCTGGCCCTGGTGGGCAGTCGCAACCCGACGCCCACGGGCCAGCGCAGCGCCCGGGATTTCGCCGCGCACCTGGCGCGAGCCGGCCTGGCCATCACCAGCGGCCTGGCCCTGGGCATCGACGGTGCCGCGCACCAGGGGGCGCTGGAGGCCGGCGGCGTCACCCTGGCCGTCATGGGCACGGGTCCCGACCGCGTCTACCCGGCCCGCCACCGGGACCTGGCCCATGCCATCGTGGAACGGGGCGCCCTGGTGACGGAGTTCCCCACCGGCACCCCGCCGCTGCCCGATCACTTCCCGCGCCGCAACCGCCTGATCAGCGGCCTCAGCGTCGGCACCCTGGTGGTGGAGGCGGCGCTGCGCTCCGGCTCCCTGATCACCGCCCGCTTCGCCCTGGAACAGGGCCGCGAGGTATTCGCCATTCCCGGCTCCATCCACAACCCCCTGGCCAAGGGTTGCCATGCCCTGATCCGCCAGGGCGCCAAGCTGGTGGAGACCGCCCGCGATATCGCCGAGGAACTGGGCGCCCTGTGCGGAGCCTGTGCCGCCGCGGGACCCGAAGAGGCCCCGCCCGAGACCGGGGAAATGGCCGAGGATTATCGACAACTACTTGATTATATGGGCTATGATCCCGTCAGCGTGGATGAGCTGACGGACCGGAGTGGATTGACGGCGCAGGCGCTTTCCTCCATGCTCCTGCTCCTAGAGCTACAGGGCCACGTGGTCCCCGGCGCCGGTGGACGCTACGTCCGCACCGATAAGAGAACCTGAAATGAAAGAGAACCTGTTCGATGTCCTCATCTACTTGTTCGAGAATTATTATATGGATGAAGAACATATGCCGGGCGCCGACCGCGAGTCCCTGCAACTGGAACTGAACGAGGCTGGCTTTCCCATCCACCAGGTGAAGCAGGCCTTCGATTGGCTGGACGGCCTGTCCACCCAATCGGTTAGCCCGAATACGGGGCATCAGACCCGCCACGCCATGCGGGTCTATCATGGCCCTGAACTGGAGCGTCTGGACACGGAATGCCGTGGTTTTCTGCTGTTTCTCGAACAAATGGGCATCCTCACCCCCGTCAGCCGCGAACTGGTGGTGGACCGCGTGATGGCGCTGGGCACCGACGACCTCGACCTGGAACAATTGAAATGGGTGGTACTGATGGTGCTGTTCAACCAGCCGGGGGAAGAAGCCGCCTATGCCTGGATGGAAGACCTGGTGCTGGACAGCATGACCGGCAGCCTGCACTGAGCCGCGCCTTCCCCCCGGGACCCCGGGGTATCCCGTCTGCGACCCTGAACCACCACACCGACTATGAGCAACCTGGTAATCGTTGAATCGCCGGCCAAGGCGAAGACCATCAAGAAATACCTGGGCAAGGGCTTCGAGGTACTGGCCTCCTATGGCCACGTGCGCGACCTGGTGCCCAAGGAAGGGGCCGTGGACCCGGACCACGACTTCGCCATGAAGTACCAGGTGATCGACAAGAACGCCAAGCACGTGGACGCCATCGTCAAGGCCCTCAAAAAGGCCGACACCCTGTACCTGGCCACTGACCCGGACCGCGAGGGAGAAGCCATCTCCTGGCACCTCTACGAGTTGCTGGAGGAGCGCGGCAAGCTCAAGGACAAGACCGTGCAGCGGGTGGTGTTCCACGAGATCACCAAGCGCGCCATCCAGGAGGCCATGGAACATGCCCGCGACCTGTCCTACCACCTGATCAATGCCCAGCAGGCGCGCCGCGCCCTGGATTACCTGGTGGGCTTCAACCTGTCGCCGTTGCTGTGGAAGAAGGTGCGTCGCGGCCTGTCCGCCGGCCGCGTACAGAGCCCCGCCCTGCGCATGATCGTCGAGCGCGAGGACGAGATCGAGGCCTTCAAGCCGCGTGAGTACTGGAGCATCGAGGCCGACCTGGAGAAGGACCAGCAGGCCTTCGGTGCCAAGCTCACCCAACTGCACGGCAAGAAACTCAGCCAGTTCAGCATCACCGATGGACAGAAGGCCGGTGAGGTCGAGCAGGAACTGGCCGCCGCCGCCAAGGGCGAGCTGGTGGTCCAGGCGGTGGAGAAGAAGCAGCGCAAGCGCAACCCGGCGGCGCCCTTCACCACCTCCACTTTGCAGCAGGAGGCCTCACGCAAGCTGGGCTTCACCGCCAGCCGCACCATGCGCGTGGCGCAGCAGCTCTACGAAGGCCTGGATATCGGCGGCGAGACCGTCGGCCTGATCACCTACATGCGTACCGACTCGGTCAACCTGGCCCAGGAAGCGCTGGAGGAGATCCGCGCCCTCATCACCGAGCGCTATGGCAAGCACAACCTGCCCGCCAGCCCGCGCCTGTTCAAGACCAAGGCCAAGAACGCCCAGGAGGCCCACGAGGCCATCCGCCCCACCTCGGTACAGCACAGCCCCGAGGCCATGAAGGCCCGCCTCAACGCCGAACAGATGAAGCTCTACGAGCTGGTCTGGAAGCGCACCGTGGCCTGCCAGATGATCCATGCCACCATCAACACCGTGGGCGTGGATTTCGCCTGCGGCGAAGGCAATGTGCTGCGCGCCACCGGCTCCACGGTGGTGGATCCTGGCTTCATCTCCGTATACCAGGAAGGCCAGGACGACCGCGAGGCCGATAGCGACGAAAAGCTGCTGCCGCCCATGGAGGAAGGTGACCGGGTGCAGCTGCACAGGATCCGCCCCGAACAGCATTTCACCGAGCCACCGCCGCGCTTCAGCGAGGCCAGCCTGGTGCGCGCCCTGGAAGAACACGGCATCGGCCGTCCTTCCACCTATGCCTCCATCATCTCCACCCTGCAGGCACGCGAGTACGTGACCCTGGACAAGCGCCGCTTCTACCCCACCGACGTGGGCCGGGTGGTGAGCAAGTTCCTGACCAATCATTTCACCCAGTACGTGGACTACGACTTCACGGCGCGCCTCGAGGACGAACTCGATGAGGTGGCGCGCGGCGAGAAGGAGTGGATACCCCTGATGAAGGCCTTCTGGGAGCCCTTCACCAAGCTGGTGAAGGACAAGGATGCCAGTGTGTCACGCAAGGACGTCACCACCGAGGAACTGGACGAGGCCTGCCCCAAGTGCGGCCAGCCGCTGTCCCTGCGCCTGGGTCGCCGCGGGCGCTTCATCGGCTGTACCGCCTACCCCGAATGCGACTACACCCGCAACGTGGGCGAGGAAGGCGAGAGCAGCGAGCCCGAGGTGGTCGAAGGACGCCAGTGCCCGAAGTGCGAGTCCAACCTCATCATCCGCACCGGCCGCTACGGCAAGTTCATCGGTTGCAGCAGCTATCCCGACTGCAAGTACATCGAACCACTGGAAAAGCCCACGGACACCGGGGTGGAATGCCCACAGTGCCACAAGGGCACCATGCTCAAGCGCAAATCGCGGCGTGGCAAGATCTTCTACTCCTGCTCCACCTACCCGGACTGCGACTATGCGGTGTGGAACGAGCCCGTGTCAGGCCCCTGCCCGGACTGCGGCTGGCCCATCCTCACCATCAAGACCACCAAGAGCAAGGGCACCGAGCGCGTCTGTCCACAAAAGGACTGCGGCTTCGCCGAGCCCTGGGAAGCGGAAGACGACAAGGATGAGTCCGAAGCCTGAGCCCCGTGGCCACACCCCGCGCTGGCATCTGCACCAGGCGGTGCGGGTACTGCGCGCCGGCGGCATCGTCGCCTACCCCACCGAAGCAGTGTATGGCCTGGGCTGCGATCCGCTGCTGGGCGAGGCGGTGCAGCGGCTGCTGGCGCTCAAGCAACGGCCCAGGGGAAAGGGCCTGATCCTCATCGCCAGCGACTGGACACAACTGCAGCCCTTCCTGTTGCCCCTGACACCCGCCCGCCAGCAACGCCTATTCGCCACCTGGCCGGGTCCCCATACCTGGGTCCTGCCCTGCCGCCCCGAGGTACCCCAGTGGCTGCGCGGCAGCCATGACAGCCTGGCGGTACGCATCACCGCCCACCCAATGGCCGCCGCCCTGTGCAGCGCCTGGGGCGGCGCACTGGTCTCCACCAGCGCCAATCGCAGCGGCCTGCCCCCCGCGCGCAGCCCGCTGCGGGTTCGCCAGCAGTTCGGTGACGAAATCGATTACCTGCTGCCCGGCGCCCTTGGCGGCCTCGCCACACCCACTGCGATTCGCGATGGCGTAACCGGCGAAACCTTGCGCGACGCTTGATGATTCGACCTGTAGGAGCGGCCTTGGCCGCGAACGGTCGTAGCAAAGACCTGTTCGCGGCCAAGGCCGCTCCTACAGGGGACGTCGCCAGCACGGGAACCGGGCTGACTGCCCATTGGCAATGGTTCCGATTTCAACCGTACAATGCCCCTTCACCAACCATGGAGCCCGCATGTCCCAGCCCGATCTCGCCGCCGTCAAGGCCTACCTGCTCGACCTGCAGGACCGCATCTGTACCGAGCTGGCCCGTCTGGATGGCGCCAAGGCCTTTCGCGAGGACCGGTGGCAGCGCCCCGAGGGTGGCGGTGGTCGCTCGCGGGTACTGGAGGACGGCGGCCTGTTCGAAAAGGCCGGCATCAATTTCTCCCATGTCCATGGGACACAGCTGCCGCCATCCGCCACTGCCGCGCGCCCGGAACTGGCGGGACGTGGTTTCGAGGCCATGGGCGTGTCCCTGGTGATCCATCCACGCAATCCCTATGTACCCACTTCCCATGCCAATGTGCGCTTCTTCCTGGCGGAAAAGCCCGACGCGCAACCGGTCTGGTGGTTCGGGGGCGGCTTCGACCTCACGCCCTACTATGGTTTCGAACAGGATGCCGAGCACTGGCACCGTATCGCCCGCGAGGCCTGTACGCCCTTTGGGGCCGACGTCCATGCCCGCTACAAGCAATGGTGTGATGAATACTTCTTTCTCAAGCACCGCAACGAACCGCGCGGCGTAGGCGGCCTGTTCTTCGACGACCTCAACGAAGGCGGTTTCGAACACTGCTTCGCCTTCCTGCGCAGCGTGGGCGATCACTACCTGCCGGCCTATGTGCCCATCGTCGAACGCCGCTACGCCATCGACTACGGCGAACGGGAACGCGAGTTCCAGCTCTACCGGCGCGGCCGTTATGTGGAATTCAACCTGGTCTATGACCGCGGCACCCTGTTCGGTCTGCAGTCGGGGGGGCGTACCGAATCCATCCTCATGTCGCTGCCACCGCTGGTGAGCTGGAAATACGACTGGCGGCCGGAACCGGGTACGGAAGAGGCGCGCCTCTACGAAGTGTTTCTCACGCCACGCGATTGGCTGGCAGCGGATAGCCCATGACCCTCACCGAGCTGCGCTACATCGTCGCCCTGGCCCGGGAACGGCATTTCGGACGCGCGGCCGAGTCCTGCCATGTCAGCCAGCCGACCCTGAGCGTCGGCGTGAAGAAACTGGAGGATGAACTGGGGGTGGTCCTGTTCGAACGCAGCAAGACGGACATCAGTCTCACACCCGTCGGTGAACGCGTCGTGGAACAGGCCCAACGGGCGCTGGATGAGGCCGGCGTGATCAAGGAGCTGGCGCAGGGTGCCCAGGACGAACTGGCAGGACCGTTGCGGCTGGGCGCGATCTACACCATCGGGCCCTACCTGTTTCCCCACCTCATCCCCCTTTTGCATGAGCGCCTGCCGCAAATGCCGCTGGTGATCGAGGAGAACTACACGGCTCGCCTCGGCGAGAAACTCAAGCAGGGCGAACTGGATGCCATCCTCATCGCCCTGCCCTTCACCGAGGCCGGTATCGTCACCCAGGCCCTCTACGCAGAGCCCTTCGTGGTGGTGCTGCCCGCCTCCCATCCCTGGACGGCGCGGGATCAGATCGCCGCCGCCGACCTCCGCACCGAGGACGAGACCCTGCTCATGCTGGGCGCCGGCCACTGTTTCCGCGAACAGGTGCTGGAGGCCTGCCCGGCCTGCCGGCACGGCAGCCGCGAACTGCAGAAGAACCTGGAGGGCGGCTCCCTGGAGACCATCCGTCACATGGTGGCCTCGGGCATGGGCATCACCGTGCTGCCCTGCAGCGCCGCCGGCGCGGACCGCTATTCCCAGCGCCTGCTGAGCATCCGCCGCTTCGCCCCGCCCGTTCCCAGCCGCACCGTGGCCCTGGCCTGGCGCCGCCATTTCCCGCGCCCGCGGGCACTGGCGGCGCTGGTGGAGGCCGTACGGGACTGTGAGCTGAGCTGCGTGACCCCGGTTAATGATAGCAATTAACTATCTATCTCATAATAACAATCCATTAGCTATATCAATCACCCGCCCCTACGATGTCCTCCAAGCCGCACGACCCGCGGCGCCGGATCCCAACCCGAACCCTAGGAGCGACATCATGAGCATGCAGAACCCCGAATCCGTGACCGTGCAGAACCTCGAGGCCGCGCTGGCCGGCGAGTCCATGGCCCACATCAAGTACCTGTACTTCGCACGCATCTGCCGCGCCGCGGGCGACATCGCCAGCGCCGAGATCTTCGAGGCCACGGCGGCCCAGGAGGTGCAGCACGCCTTCGGCCACATGGACCTGCTGTACCCGAAGGAACGGCTCGATCCGGCCAAGTGCCTGGAATTGGCCATCGAGGGCGAGACCTACGAGTACACCGAGATGTACCCCAGGTTCCGCCACCTGGCCATGGAAGAGCAGCGCCATGACGCCGTCGCCGAGTTCGACGAACAGATCGCGGAATCGAAGGAGCACGCGGACATGTTCCAGGCCGTGCTGGAAAAGGCCGCCAAGCGCTTCGCCGCCCTGACCAAGGTCGAGCAGCGCCACGCGAATCATTACCAGGAAGCCCTGGCGCGCATTTCCGCCTGAACCAAATGCCGCTAAAATACGTCAAATGTCATTAAACCGAGGTAAACCGTAATGAAAAAATGGGAATGTATCGTATGTGGCTTCATCTATGACGAGGCCGAGGGCCTGCCGGACGAAGGCATCGCCCCGGGTACCGCCTGGACGGATATCCCCGAGGACTGGGAATGCCCCGACTGCGGCGTCTCCAAGGCCGACTTCGAGATGGTGGAAGTGGCCTGATCCCTGCAGACCTCCGGGGCGAATGTCGCCCCCCTTTTTTCCGACCGGAGCCCGGCTATGGACCCCATTGTGATCATCGGTACCGGCCTGGCCGGCTACAGCCTGGCCAGGGAGCTGCGCAAGCTGGACGCGGAGCGCCCCCTGGTGCTGCTCAGCGCCGATGACGGCCGCTTCTATTCCAAACCGCTGCTGTCCAATGCCCTCGCCAAGGGCAAGGATGCCGATGAACTGGCCACCGCCAGTGCCGAGGAGATGGCCCGGCAGCTGAACGCCGACATACGCAGCCATTGCCCGGTCCAGGCCCTCCACCGCGCCCGCCGGGAAGTGGAACTGGAGGGCGGTGAGCGCCTGGCCTATGGCCGGCTGGTGTTGGCCCTGGGCGCCGACCCCATCCGCATCCCCTTCGCGGGGGATGCGGCCGACGAGGTGCTCTCGGTCAATGACCTCGCCGACTACGCCCGCTTCCGCACGCGGCTGGAGGGCGCACTGGTGCCGAACGTATCGACCGTGCCGGTGACGGCTTCCGTGTCACCCTCGCCAACGGTGTGGCCGTGGAGGCAGGCCTGGTGCTGTCGGCCATCGGCCTGCGGCCGCGCACCGCCCTGGCGCAGGCGGCGGGTCTGCAGGTGGGTCGCGGCATCGTCACGGACCGACTGCTGCGCAGTTCCGATCCCCATATCCATGCGCTCGGCGATTGCCTGGAAGTGGAAGGCCTGGTGTTGCCCTATGTGATGCCCATCATGAACGCCGCCCGCGCCCTGGCGCGGACCCTGGCCGGCACGCCCACGGAACTGGTGTACCCGGCCATGCCCGTGGTGGTGAAGACCCCGGCCCACCCGGTGGTGGTGTCACCGCCCCCCATGGGCCGCGAGGGACACTGGCGCACGGAGGTGGATGCCGGAGGCACGGCGGGGTTCTTCGAGTCGCCGGACGGCGAACTGCTGGGCTTCGCCCTGACCGGACCGCGGGTATCGGAAATGCAGGCCCTGACCAAGCGGCTGCCGCCGGTGCTGGCGGCGGCCGGCCAGGCGGACGCGGCCTAGTACTCCTTACAAGCTGAAATTGACGGATTGTCATGGCCACGGAAGCACACGGAATGACACGGAAAATATTTACATCGTAATGCAAGGCGCCCGTAGGAGCGGCCTCTGGCCGCGAACCCTGTGTGATACGCCGGGCATTCGCGGCCAGAGGCCGCTCCTACGGGTGGCTTCCATTGGCAGCAATGCAATCTTTCCGTGTTTTCGTGTGTTTCCGTGGCCATCAAGGCTGCCAGGCGTCCGCATGCGGTGTGAACGGGTATCCGTAATTATCAACTTGACAGAGCACCAGTCTGTCGGACTTCAGCCCGACACCCCCCAAAAAAAAGCCCCACCGCGAGGGTGGGGCGAAAAACGCTTTTCAGCGTCGGAGGAGTCGTTGACACTACACCTTGCACAGGAATTCGATTTCGGGGTGCGCCCTGGAACTGGCGGGGACATTCCGAAGCCGACTCCATGCGGAGGCTATCGGCCAACCTTCCTCTTACTGTAGCGCACCTGCGCCAATCCTTTTTCCGTCCCTGTTACCCAGTAAAAGCAAATAGAGTGCCAGTTTATTCCATTTTGCTATTACCTTCTTAAAACCAACCAGTTAGAAATATTCGCCATAACCACATGCGGCAGGATTCGGATCAAAAATGCACGATAGCCGGATATCTGGCGCAATTTGCACCAGAAAGCGTCAGCTCCCGTCAGTACATGGCCGGTTTCAATCCAGGGTATCCAGGTGGGAACCCTCGGTACCCCGGGGCCGCGGCTCACCGGGACCGCGCAGCCGCCGGATCACAGCGGCCTCCCGCAACAGGGTCGCCAGATCCTGGGGGCTGGCGGGCAGGGCATGCCAGGTCAGCTCACGCAAGGCTGCATGGCGCTTGAGCACCTGGAAATAGGCCTCGGGGTTCAACAGGTTCGCGGCCAGGGCGAAACCGGCATCGAGGCGTGCCAGGGCACCCTGGCGCCGCACGGCCGCCAGCAGTTGCCCATAGATCAGCAGCACCAGGGCGCGGGTACGCGGGTCGT
>JAIVHA010000159.1 GCA_020201295.1 Lysobacteraceae bacterium
GCCGGGAGGAACTGGCGGCCCGTTGCGACCTGGCCATCGCCGTGGGCGGCGACGGCACCCTGCTCAACGCCGCCCGCAGCCTGGCGGATGCCGGCGTGCCCCTGCTGGGCATCAACCGTGGCCGACTGGGCTTCCTGGCGGATATATTGCCCGCGGACATGACCAGCAGCCTGGACCGGGTATTGGCCGGCCACTACCAGGAGGAGGAACGTACCCTGCTGCACGCCGAGGTGCTGCGCAATGGCGAATGCCTGCACCAGAGCGATGCCCTCAACGACGTGGTCATCCACAAGTACGACATCGCGCGCATGATCGAGCTGGAGACCCATATCGACGGCCGTTTCCTCAACACCCAGCGTTCCGACGGCCTGGTCATGGCCACACCCACCGGCTCCACCGCCTATGCCCTGTCCGGCGGCGGCCCGATCCTGCATCCCACCCTGAGCGCCATCGTGCTGGTGCCCATCTGCCCGCACACCCTCACCAACCGTCCCATCGTGATCAACGATCACGCCACCATCGAAGTGATCCTGCATGGAGGCAGCACCACCGAGGCCCAGGTGACCTGCGACGGTCAGGTGAAGTTCCCCCTCGACTGCGGCGACCGCGTGCGGGTATGCCGGAAGGACAAGACCATCCGCCTGCTGCATCCGCCCGGCCACGATCATTACGAAGTGCTGCGGGAGAAGCTGCGCTGGGGGTGAGAAAGCCGTCATCCCCGCCTGCGTGGGGATGACGGGGTATCGTTGGCCTGACCCGGACAGGTGAAATCCGCCCTCGATTTTATATTGCAGCCAGACAGGCCTTGGCGTTAAATCCACACCTATGCTCACCCACATCCACATCCGCGACTTCGTTCTCGTCGACGAGATGGAACTCGAACTCGATGGCGGCATGACCGCGCTCACCGGTGAGACCGGAGCCGGTAAATCCATCCTCGTCGATGCCCTCGGGCTGCTGCTCGGCGACCGCGCCGAAGCCAGCTGGGTCCGTCACGGCAGCGATCGCGCCGAGATCAGTGCGGGCTTCCGCCTCGATGGCCTCGAGCAGGCCCGGGGCTGGCTGACGGAACAGGAGCTCGACAGCGGCGAGGAAGAATGCCAGCTGCGCCGCGTCATCTCCCGGGAGGGACGTTCCCGCGCCTTCATCAATGCCAGCCCCGTACCCTTGCAGTCCCTGCGTGAACTCGGCGACCGCCTGGTGGACATCCACGGCCAGCACGAACACCAGTCCCTGGTGCGCCAGGAAGTGCAGCGCGCCCTGCTGGACGGCTTTGGCGCGCATGGGGAGGCACTCGCCGCCGTGGCCGCGGCCCATGGCCGCTGGCGTGCCCTGCAGGAGGAACTGGAGGGGCTGCGGGCGATTACCGCGGAACGGGATTCCCGACTCGAGTTCGTGCGCTTCCAGGTGGGGGAAATGGAAGGCTTGCAACTGCGCGCGGGGGAACTCGGTGAACTGGGAGAGGAACATGCCCGGCTGGCCAACGCCGGGCAGTTGCTGGAGAGTTGCGCCTCCAGCCTGCAACGACTCTACGACGCCGATGAAGGCTCCGCCCACGACCAGATCAGCCTGGCGCTGCGGGAAGTGGAAGAACTGGCCGGCCTGGATGCGAGCCTGCGACCGGTGCGGGAACTGCTCACCGAGGCGCGGATCCAGGTGCAGGAAGCGGCCGACAGCCTGCGCCGCTATACGGACCGGGTGGAACAGGATCCGCAGCGCCTGCAGGACGTGGAACTGCGCCTCGGCACCCTGCACGATCTCGCCCGCAAGCATCGCGTGGAGCCCGACGCACTGCCGGCGCTGTTCGAACGCCTGGCACAGGAACTGGTCACCCTGGAGCAGGCGGACCAGCGCCTGGAGCAGCTGGATAACCAGGTGCGGGAATCCGCCGGGCAGTACCGCGAGGCGGCCGCGCGTCTGCACAAGGCCCGCGTCAAGGCGGGAAGGGAATTCGGCACGCGAGTCAGCGCGGCCATGCAGGACCTGGGCATGCCGGGCGGGGTCTTCGCGGTGGAGGTGACGCCGCGCGAGGACGGGCGCTTCACGGCCCAGGGCAGCGACCGTATCGAGTTCCGGGTCAGCGCCAACCCCGGCCAGCCGCCCATGGCCCTGGGCAAGGTGGCCTCCGGCGGCGAACTGTCACGCATCAGCCTGGCCATCCAGGTCATCGCCACCGACAGCGCGGCCATCCCCACCCTGATCTTCGACGAAGTGGATACGGGCATCGGCGGCGGGGTGGCGGAAACCGTGGGCCGGCTGTTGCGCGCCCTGGGGGAACAGTGCCAGGTGCTGTGCGTCACCCACCTGCCCCAGGTGGCCGCCCAGGCCCACCAGCACCTGCAGGTGAGCAAGCTGGCCGGCACCAACAGCACCCGCACCAGTATCCGCGGGCTGGGGAAAGCGGAACGGGTGGATGAAATTGCCCGCATGCTGGGCGGCATCGAGATTACCGAGTCGACCCTGCGCCATGCCAAGGAGATGCTGGAACGGGTCGGGGGAAAGGCCAAACCCGCCCGGAAGCGGCGTAGTAAATCCTAGCCTTCCGACAGGCAGCCCGGGCAAACCCCGCAACCCGTCATTGCGAGCGCAGCGAAGCAATCTCCCAGGGGCGCTGCTATCGTTACGGGATTGCTTCGCTGCGCTCGCAATGACGGAACAGGCAGCACCTGTCTACGCCTTGCTGCGACAGTCCGGGCAGATGCCGTAGATGTACAGGGAGTGATCGGTGATTTCGTAGCCGGCATCCTGGGCGATCTGGCGCTGGCGTTTCTCGATGGTTTCGTCCATGAACTCATCCACCCGACCGCATTTCACGCACAGGATGTGGTCGTGGTGATCCCCCTCGTTGAGTTCGAACATGGAGTGACCGCCCTCGAAATGGTGGCGCGCCACCAGACCCGCGGTCTCGAACTGGGTCAGTACCCGGTATACCGTGGCCAGACCGATCTCCTCGCCCGATTCCAGCAAGGATTTGTAGACATCCTCGGCACTCAGGTGGCGGGTTTCACTGCTTTCCAGCATTTCCAGGATCTTCATCCTGGGCAGGGTGACCTTCAGGCCAGCCTTGCGTAAGTGATTGGACTCTGTACTCATAGGGACTCCGACTCTCGTGTCATTCGCCACCATCTGGGGTATGATGCCGCCGGCCGACCACTTAATTGCGCTTTAACTACGGATGCAAAAGCTTCTCATTATTATCCTTGGTTTTTCAACCCTGTTTTTTACAGGCTGTGCCTCGGACCGGATCGCGGATCACATTTCTGAACGCCTGCCCTGGGTCTATAAGATCGATGTGCAGCAGGGAAATGTGATCACCCAGGAACAAGTGGACCTGCTGCGCCCGGGCATGGAACAGCGCCAGGTGCAACACATCCTCGGCACCCCCCTGGTCACCGACCCCTTCCATCCGCAGCGCTGGGATTATCCCTACCAGTTCAAGCCCGGCGGCAAGGAACCGGAAACCACCCGCCTCACCGTGTTTTTCGAGGAAGGCCGGCTGCAACGTACCGAGGGCCACCTGCATCCCCGCCCCGACGCGGCCCCCGTGGATCCCGTGTCACGACAGATGACGGTGACAGTACCGGAACAGGAACACCAGAGCCAGGGCCTGATCCCGCGTTTCTGGCGCTGGATCACCCGGCAAAACAAATAGCTGCTGTTTCACCGCAAAGGCGCCTGGTACTCCTTCAAACTGAAATTGACCTATTGTCTTGGCCACGGAAGCACACGGAAAAACACGGAAAGATTGCATTGCTGCCAATGGAAGCCACCCGTAGGAGCGGCCTCTGGCCGCGAATGCACGGGGTACCAGACACGGTTCGCGGCCAGAGGCCGCTCCTACGGGCGCCTTGCAGTACGACGTAAATATTTTCCGTGTCATTCCGTGTGCTTCCGTGGCCAAGACAATCCGTCAATTTCAGACTAGCCGTCCTCCAGCTCTCCCCCCCCGCCTTTCTTCATGCGCTTCCCCTCGGCGGCACGCTGCTTGCGAACCTCCTTGGGATCGGCGATGAGCGGTCGGTAGATCTCCACCCGGTCACCGGCGCGCAGTACATACTCGGGCTTGTTGAGTTTGCCGAAGATCCCGATCTTCTGGGTTGCCAGGTCGATGTCGGGGAAGCGCTCCAGCACGCCGGAACGCTCGATGGCTTGCTCCGCCGTAGTGCCCGGCGGTACCTCCAGGGCAAAGAGGTGCTGCTCGTCGGGCAGCGCGTAGGCCACCTCCACCTTCAGAGTATCAGCGCTTGCCATAGACGCTCACCGCGCGCTGCTGGAAGGAATCCACCAGGGTACTGACCGCCTGGTGAAACACCGGCCCCACCACCAGGTCCAGCACCCGGCTGGAGAATTCGAATTCCAGATCCAGGCTCACCTTGCAACCATGGTCGCCCAGAGGATCGAAGCGCCAGTACCCCTCCAGCCTGCGGAACGGGCCTTCCAGCAGGCGCATCTCGATCATTTTATTGCGCTGGTGACGGTTGAGGGTGGTGAAGGACTTGTGCACCCCGCTCTTGGACAGATCCAGGCTGGCGCGCACCTCGTCCTCGCCCTGCGACAGGATCCGTGCCCCACTACACCAGGGCAGGAATTCCGGATAGCTGGGGATATCACTCACCAGGGCGAACATTTCCGCCGGTGTGTAGGGCACCAGAGCCGATTTACTAATGGTGGTCACTTATGAATCATCCTGCTCGTCAATCTTGCCTGATGGCAGTGTTGTAGGAGCGGGCTCCGCCCGCGAATAAATGCTGGCAACCCCATTCGCGGGCAGAGCCCGCTCCTACAGTACCATTCACGCCTGCCAAGGTCCCTGGAACAGGAAGCCGAGCAGACCGCCGATGTCCAGCAGGCCGGTGATATCCAGAAACACCAGTCCCACCGCCACCGGGGTGACATACCGTATCAGGAAATACCAGCTCCGATAAACCAGCCCATCACCCAGGCGCAGTTCGTCCACGCTGTGTTCCCGCTTCAGCGCCCAACCGGCGAAGATGGCGATCAGCAGGCCGCCCAGGGGCAACATGATATTGGCGGTCACGTAGTCGAACAGGGCAAAGAAGGTCTTGTCGTGGAAGGCCCCCAGGAAGCCCAACGGCATGAAGTTCTCCAGCAGGTTGAAGGAAAACACCGTCAACAGCCCCAGGCACCAGGACAGGCCGCCCACCAGCATGGCGGCCGTGAAGCGCCGATAGCCGTGGTTTTCCACCAGCCAGGCCACCGCCGGCTCGATGAGGGAGATGGCCGAAGTCCAGGCAGCGAATACCAGCAGCATGAAAAACAGGGTACCGAACAGGATGCCGCCCGGCATCTGGCCAAAGGCGATGGGCATGGTCTGGAAGATCAGCCCCGGCCCCGCACCCGGCTCCAGGCCATTGGCGAACACGATGGGGAAGATGGCCACTGCCGCGAGGATGGCCACCAGGGTGTCCAGCAGGGCGATGGTCAGGGTGGTGCCGGCGATCGACGCCTTTTCCGGCAGGTAGGAGCCGTACACCATGATAGCGCCCATGCCCAGGCTGAGGGTGAAGAAGGCATGCCCCATGGCGACCAGCACCCCGTCGGCGCTGAGCTTGCCGAAATCCGGCCGAAACAGGAACTGCAGGCCCTGTTCGAAATGGCCGGTGTTCATGGCGTAGCCCACCAGGATCACCAGGATGGCGAACAGTAGCGGCATGAGGATGCGCACCGCCTTCTCCAGGCCGCCGCGCACCCCGCGCGCCACCACCACCGTGGTCATCACCATGAACAGGGTGTGCCAGGCCAGCAGCCGCTCGGGGTCGCTGACCAGGCGGGAGAACATGCCCTGCACCTCCTCGCCCCCCACCCCGGTGAAGGCACCGCTGGCGGCGCGGAACACGTAGGCCAGCGCCCAACCGGCGATGACGCTGTAATAGGACAGGATCAGGAAACCGGCAATCACGCCCATCCAGCCGATCCATTTCCAGTAGGGGCTCGCACCCGCCTCCCGGGCCAGGGTCGCCATGGTGTTGATGGGGCTCTGGCGCCCGCGCCGGCCCAGCATCACCTCGGCCATCATGATGGGGATACCGATCACCAGGATGCACAGCAGGTACACCAGCACGAAGGCGCCGCCGCCGTTGTCGCCGGTGATATAGGGGAACTTCCAGATATTGCCCAGGCCGACCGCCGAGCCCGTCGCCGCCAGGATAAACACGAATTTCGATGACCACTGGCCATGGATGGAGCTGCGGCGTTCTGCCATGAGATTCCCCCGTGGAGATTGTTTCCCCGCCTGATTGTCCGTGAAATGATGATGCCACTCAACAATTTGCTGACAGCAGGCGGGATTCCGTGCCGTTTCCGGGGCCGGGCCGCTATAATGCCGCGATGGCCAAGGCACCCAACAAAAGCAAATCCCCCTCCAGCACCATCGCCCTCAACAAGAAGGCCCGCCACGACTTCCATATCGAGGAGCGCTTCGAGGCCGGCCTGGTACTGGAGGGCTGGGAGGTGAAGAGCCTGCGCGCCGGCAAGGTGCAGCTGGTGGACAGCTACGTCATCGTCAAGAACGGCGAGGCCTTTCTTTTCGGCTGCCTGATCACGCCCCTGCTGACCGCCTCCACCCACATCCAGCCCGACGCCACCCGCACCCGCAAGCTGCTACTGCACCGCGACCAGCTCGACAAGCTCATCGGCGCCGTGGAGCGCAAGGGCTACGCCCTGATTCCCACCGCCATGTACTGGAGCCACGGCCGCGCCAAGCTGGAAATCGGCCTGGCCAAGGGCAAGAAGGAATTCGACAAGCGCGCCACCCTGAAGGACCGCGACTGGCAGCGCCAGAAACAGCGTATCCTCAAGCACGGCTAGCCCTGCCTCCCTGTAGGAGCGGCCTCTGGCCGCGAACCGCCCGGCAACCAAGCCATTCGCGGCCAGAGGCCGCTCCTGCACACCCATTGAAATCCCCCTGCCCCGCCCCGATTCATGGAGTTACAGCCGGGAGGGAACTTTCCCCCCTCGCTGTGGTATAAAGTACCAGTACTGGGGGCGACATGGTTTCGACGTGGGTTGCGAAACCCCAGGTGCATGCCGAGGTGCAGTTCACCTTCGTAAAACAAACTGCAAACTTATAGTTGCCAACGACGACAACTACGCACTCGCTGCTTAAAACCCAGTAGGGTGCCGTCAGACTGGGGCCGTGCTTATGCGCCCAGACCCTGGCGTCGATTCTCATAAGCTCGCGAGGAAGCTTGTCCGGGGCCGAATCGTTAAAACCTTACCGGGATCGCCCAGCGTTTTCCCTGCCCGTCGGGTAGCGTTGGGTTAAATCAATAGACGTGGATAAGCATGTAGAGCCGAAGGCAGAGGACTTGCGGACGCGGGTTCGATTAACACAATGGTCGCCACGGGGAGTGATCCCCGTTGGAAAAGAGGGCTCATACGGTGAACGCTACAGGACAGGGGTCCCAAGCCAACGCCGTCCGGTGAAGGGGAAACCCGTAAGCCGGCTAGAGACTCATAGGCTCCTACCGGGCATGGCCCCATGGAGTACTAGGGTGGAACGCTGCCAGGGGGCAACGATCCACAACACGCCCTCCCCTGCCGGCAACGGCAGGTGAAGGAATAGTCCAGCCCTGGATGAAAATCCGGGAACAGCTGTCCCGCCGCCTCCACCAAACCAAAACCCCTGACCGGTTTCCGGTCAGGGGTTTTTTATTGTCTTGGCTAATGAAAACCGCCAACTGGCCATCACCATCAGCAATACGGAACGGCGGCTCCTGGATTTCGTTCTGGATACTGTCGGCGCCGGCAAGATTACGGG
>JAIVHA010000121.1:0-2012 GCA_020201295.1 Lysobacteraceae bacterium
GTGCCGGGCCAGGGGTTCTGGGGCGATCGGGACCGGGTGATTCAGATCGGCGACGCCACCGGGGGCATCTTCGAGGGGTTGCAACGCACCCAGATCAGTGGCTCCTTCCCTCGCGAGGACGACAGCTGGTATCTGGTCCTGGCCAAGTATGAGCTGACCCGGGCGCAATATATCGCCGTCATGGGCCTGGACACCCTGCTGGAGACCAGCGGCGATCCCCAGGTGCAGCAACTCCCCCAACTGAGGGGCCGCGAGCTGCGCGATGCCCTGATGCAACCCCTCACCTATGTGAGCCACCAGGATATCCAGGCCTTCCTGCGAGCCTATAACCAGTGGCTGTTTGATCCGGATCACCCGGAACGCCGCGCCGATCTGCCCCGGGTGGACGATGTGCCCGGTTTCATGCGTCTGCCCACCGAGGAGGAATGGGAGTACACGGCGCGAGGGGGCGTGCCGGCCCTGGAGGCCGGGAGTTTCAATGATCGCCTGCCGTTTCCCCCTCGCCAGATGAATGAGCATGCCTGGCATCTGGGCAATGCCCGCCACGAATTGCGCCCGGTGGGGCTGCGTGAGGCTGATGCCCTGGGCTTTCATGACCTGCTGGGCAATGCCCAGGAAATGACCTCCGGGTTGTTCCGCCCTGAGATCTGGCAGGGCAAGCCGGGCGGCGTGGCGGTGCGTGGGGGTAGTGTATCCACCCCAGCCTCGGAACTGCGTAGTTCGCTCCGGGCGGAACTGGACGTGTACGCCTGGAATGCCGATGGAGAACACATGGAGGAGCGGCGCTCCTTCAACACCGGCGTGCGGCTGGCCATCGGCGCCAATGTGCTGGTCAGCTCCGCCCAGCAGGCGCGCATCGAGGCGGAATACGAGGCCTATCGTGAGGATCTGCGCCGCACCATGCCGGTGGGCCGCACCCTGGATAACCTGGTGGCCCAGGCCTCGGTACAACTGGGAACCGTGGATCCGATTCTGGATCGCCTCATGGCGCAAAACCCCGACCTGGTGGAGCCGTTACGGGCCGTGCAGGCGCAGATGGACCGGGCCCGGGAGCGGCTGGAGCTGGCGCAGCGTGAGAGTGCCCGCAGCCTGGCACAGGATGCCGCCCGCAACGGGGTGAATCTGAGTGTGTACCTGTCGCGCCTGGCGCGTCTGGACGACACCCTGGAGCGGGCCCGTCGGCTGGCGGAGATCTCCACCCGCTATCAGGATCAGGTGGATGCCGTGGAACGCTCCATGCGTGACCTGGAAGTGGCCGCCGGGGAGCAATTGCGGGGCTACCAGGACAAGATTGCCGAACTGGGGGACTACGAGCCCCAGTACATCGAACACGCCTTCCAGGTGCTGGATGCCGCGGAGCTGCCGCCCCGTGAGCGTCTGGTGATGGAAGTCCTGCGTGAGCACGTGGAGGTGTTCAGCGAGCAGCGTCGCGGAGATCCCCAAGCCTGGATGCAGCATTTCCGCGAGCGTTTTGAAGGCTTTGAGGACAATTGATCACCACATCCCTGCAGGGGGCAAGCACCATGAAAATCACGAAAACCACTCTTCCCATCATCCTGGCCGGTGCCCTTGTCACCGGATGTGCCCATATGGAGGACACGGATCGCACCCGTACCGAAGGCACGGCGGCCGGCGCCTTGCTGGGTGGACTGCTGGGTTATGCCGTGGACAAGGAGCGAGGGGCCATGATCGGCGGCCTGCTGGGTGCCGGGGCCGGTTATGTGGTAGGCAACGAGGTGGCCAAGCGCAAGAAGGCCTATGCCACCACGGAGGATTTTCTGGACGGCGAAGCCACCCGGGTGGCGGAGTTCAATACCACCACGGCGGCCTATAACCAGGAGATGAAGACCGAGATTGCCGCCCTGGAACGGGAATCCCGAGACCTCAGGGCCCGTTACGATGCCGGTGCCGAGGACAAGAAACGCCTGCAGGCCCAGCGTCAGGATCTGCAGCGCCAGCTGGCCCGCAGCGAGAAGCTGGAAAAAGCCCTGGAGGAAGAACTGGAGGTGCAG
>JAIVHA010000121.1:2022-3845 GCA_020201295.1 Lysobacteraceae bacterium
AAGGGCCGGCCCGCCAATGATCCCTACCTGGCGCGCCTGGAACGCGAGGTGGCCGAATTGCAGGGCAACCTGGAGGAACTGCGTGAAGGCAGCAGCCAGTTGGCCCGCATCGACCAGAGGTTGTCGGTATGAAACGCATGACACTGATGGTGGCTGTGATGGGCACCCTGGGTCTGGCGGGCTGCGCCACCACCACGGACCCCCGCGAGGGGGGGCTGCTGGGAGGCATCCAGGGGATGAGCACCGGTGCCTACGATCAGCGGGTGCAGGAGCGCGAGGATCGCCTGGAGCAATTGCGCCAGGCCCAGCAGGAACTGCAAACCGAACGGGAGGATCTGGAGGCCCGCAAGACCCGTCAGCGCCGTGAGGTGGCGCTGGAACAGGAACGTCTGGCGGCCCTGGATCGTGACGTCACTGGCCTGAGCCGTCAGGTGGAAAGCCTGTCGGATCGGCATGGCGAGGAGGATCAGCGTGTGCAGGCATTGCAGACCCGCCTGGATGATCTTCGTCGGCGCATGAACACCCAGCAATCCGCCCTGGATGCCCTGGAAGGTAGCGGGATGGGGGACGCGGAGACGGACCTGCGCCGACGACAGCTGGAAGAGCAGCGCAATGCCCTGCGAGAGGAATTCGATCTGCTGATGGAACTGTCACTGGACCTGGCCAGATGAGGCGACTGGCCGGTGGGCTGCTGGCCCTGCTGCTGGCGGCCTCTGGTGGGGCCGCCGCACAGACACCTGTACCGCTGGACGAAATCCGCGACCTGCTACGTGAGCAGTCGTTCGAGCCACCACCGGAGAGATCGCTTGCGGCGCTCCGGGCCGATGACCTGAATTCAAGCCTGGCAGACGTGGACCCCTATGCGCGCCATTTCTCCTCCCAGGAGGCCGCCCGGCAGGATCGGGACCAGCGCGCCTGGACCGGGATCGGCGCGGATGTCCGTTTTGAGGGCGATCAGGTCTGGTTGCAGGTCTACCAGGGCGGGCCGGCCCACCGCGCCGGATTGCCCGGTCGGGTGCGGCTCCTTGAGATTGACAGGCAGCCGGTGGCGGGGCGTGAGGTCAAAGAGCTTCTGCAATCCCTGCGTGGTGAGTCGGGCTCCCGACTGGTGCTGACATGGCAGACCGGGCGGGAGATGCCGGTGCACACGACCACACTCATCCGCGAGCGTTTCAGGCCCCTGGATGTGGAACTGATCGAACCCGGGAACCAGGGTGTGCTCCGGGTACGGGATTTCCTGGCGGGTCGCACACGACCGGCGCTGATGGCCACCCTGGAATTCATCGAGCGGACCGATCCGGGTGTGGGCGACGCGGGATCGCCGCTGGTCATGGACCTGCGTGATGCCGTGGGCGGGGATCTCTACGAAGCCATGGACCTGGCCGGACTGTTCCTGCCGCCTGGGACACCGCTGGGAAGCCTCATGGCCCGAGGCGGGCAGGTGCGCGACTTCCAGGCGCCCAGGGGCGACAAGCTTGTCATGCCGCTGGTGTTGCTTATAGGACCGGAAACGGCCAGTGCGGCAGAGGTGTTTGCGGGCGTCCTGCAACATCATGGCCGCGCCTACCTGGTGGGGCAGCCCACCTTCGGGAAATGTAGCTCCCAGACCGATCGGCGGCTGTCGGATGGCTCGGTGCTCAGGTTCACCAACCGGGAGGTACTGCTCCCCGATGGCCAAAGCTGCAGTGGTCGCGGCCTCACGCCGGAGATGGTGGTGGGCGACACCGTACTGCGGGATCTGTCCCGCCTCATGTCACTGGCCATGGCCCTGCAGGCGGGGCGTGGTGTGGTCAGTACGGGGCAAGAGGCCGTTGTTCAATGAG
>JAIVHA010000282.1 GCA_020201295.1 Lysobacteraceae bacterium
ATGTCCGCCCGTATCCGCGAAATTCCCTACAATTACACCTCATTTTCCGACCGGGAGATCATCATCCGTTTCCTCGGGGCGGACATGTGGCCGGTGATCGAGGAACTGCGCGGTTCGCGGCGCACCGGCCGTTCGGCGCGCATGCTGTTCGAGGTGCTGGGGGATCTGTGGGTGGTGACCCGCAACCCCTACATCCAGGACGACCTGCTGGAGAACCGCAAGCGCTTCGAGTCCCTGACCCACGCCTTGCATCACCGCCTCGACCAGGTGCTGGCGCGCGCCGACGGCAATGCCCTGGCGCTGCAGCTGGAGACGCGCGCCCGGGAATCGGTGCGGCGCTTCGAGGAATGGTTCCCGCGCACCCGCCAGTTGCGCGCCGCCGTGGCCCGCACCCTGGGCAAGGTCACCCGCAAGGACAACATCGATTTCGGCGGCCTGGCGCGGGTGTCCCACGCCACCGACGCCACCGACTGGCGCATCGAGCTGCCCTTCGTGGTCATCAGCCCGGACAGCGAGGAGGAGATGGCCGCCGTGGTGCGCGGCTGTATCGAGCTGGGCCTGACCATCATCCCGCGCGGCGGCGGCACCGGCTATACCGGCGGGGCCGTGCCCCTGCACGGCGACACCGCCGTCATCAATACCGAAAAACTGGAAGGCCTGGGTGCCGTGGAGATGCACCACCTGGAGGGTGTGGAGGGCGAGGTGCCCTGCATCCGCGCCGAGGCCGGGGTGGTGACGCGGCGGGTGAGCGAACGCGCCGCGGCGGCCGGCTATGTGTTCGCCGTCGATCCCACTTCGCAGGACGCCTCCACCATCGGCGGTAATGTATCCATGAACGCCGGCGGCAAGAAGGCGGTGCTGTGGGGCACCACCCTCGACAACCTGGTGTCCTGGCGCATGGTCACGCCAGAGGGGCTGTGGCTGGACGTGGAACGCCTGGACCACAACCGCGGCAAGATCCACGAACAGGAGCAGGTGCGCTTCCGACTCCACCGCTTCGAGGCCGACGGCCGCACCCCGGTCGGCGCGCCCGAGCTGCTGGTCATGCCCGGCAAGTCCCTGCGCAAGGAGGGCCTGGGCAAGGACGTCACCGACAAGTTCCTCGGCGGCCTGCCCGGCATCCAGAAGGAGGGCTGCGACGGCCTGATCACCTCGGCGCTGTTCCTCCTGCACCGCATGCCGGCCCATACCCGCACCCTGTGCCTGGAGTTCTTCGGCAGCGACCTCAGCCGTGCCGTGCCCGCCATCGTCGAGACCAAGGACTACCTGGACGGCCGCGCCGACGTGGTGCTGTCGGGCCTGGAACACCTGGACGAGCGCTATGTGCGCGCCGTCAACTACAGCACCAAGGCGCCGCGCCGCGAGCTGCCCAAGATGGTGCTGCTGATGGACGTCTCCGGCGACGATGAGCAGGCCGTGGCCGATGCCGCCTCGCACGTGGTGCGGCTGGCCAATGCGCGCGATGCCGAGGGTTTCATCGCCGTCAGCCCCGAGGCGCGGCGCAGCTTCTGGGCCGACCGCGCCCGCACCGCCGCCATTGCCGCCCACACCAACGCCTTCAAGATCAACGAGGACGTGGTGATCCCCCTGGAGCGGCTCGGCGCGTACAACGAGGGCATCGAGCGCATCAATATCGAGCGTTCCACCCGCAACAAGCTGGCCATGATCGAGGCGGTGCTGGACTACCTCGGCGGTGATCTGCCGGAACTGCGCGCCGCCCCCGATTTCGAGGACAGCGCCGAGACCCGCGCCATCGTCGCCGGCAAGCAGGCGGCGGCCCGCGAGCACCTGGAACAGGTGCGGACGCGCTGGCAGCAGATCCTGAAACATCGCGAGGCGCCGGCGTCGGAACATGCCGGGCTGCTGGAGGAGGCGCTGCGCGCAAAACTGGAACCCGGCGTGACCCTGATCCAGCTGTTGCTGCGCCGCGAGCTGCGTATCTCCTACCGCCGCGAGGTGGAACAGCCCCTGAAGGACGGCATTCATAAAAAGCTGCGTTCCGGCCGCCTGTTCGTGGCCACCCACATGCATGCCGGCGACGGTAACGTGCACACCAATATCCCGGTCAATTCCAACGACTACGCCATGCTGCACGAGGCCGAGCGCATCGTCGACGAGGTGATGGCGCTGGCCTGCGCCCTGGGCGGCGTGATCTCCGGCGAGCATGGCATCGGCCTGACCAAGATGCAGTACCTGGAGCCGTCCGTGGTGGAGGCCTTCGCCGCCTACAAGCGCAAGGTCGACCCCGAGGGGCGTTTCAATCGCGGCAAGCTCATGGCCGGCTCCGGGCTGGACAATGCCTACACGCCGTCCCTGCGCCTGGTGCAACAGGAGGCCCTGCTGCTGGAGGAGAGCGCGCTTGGCGAGCTCAACGACGACATTCGCAACTGCCTGCGCTGCGGCAAGTGCAAGCCGGTGTGCAACACCCATATCCCGCGCGCCAACCTGCTCTATTCACCGCGCAACAAGATCCTCGCCACCGGCCTGATCATCGAGGCCTTTCTCTACGAGGAACAGACCCGCCGCGGCCTGTCGGTGCATCACTTCGCGGAGATGAACGACGTGGCCGACCATTGCACCATCTGCCACAAGTGCCTGGCCCCCTGCCCGGTGAACATCGACTTCGGCGACGTGACCATGCGCATGCGCAACATCCTGCGCGAGCGCGGCCAGAAGCGCAGCAATATCGGCACCTGGATGTCCATGGCCTTCCTCAATGTCACCGACCCGGCCACCATCAAGCTGATGCGCAAGGGCATGATCGAGTGGGGCTACAAGGGCCAGCGCCTGGGTTACCGGCTGGCGCGGCAGCTCAACTGGTTCCGCAGCGAGAAGCGGCCGCTGTCCACCACCGGCAGGATGGCGGTGAAGGAACAGGTGGTGAACTTCATCAAGCGGCCCATGCCGGCGCAGCTGCCGCAGCAGACCACCCGCGCCCTGCTGGGGGTGGAGGACGCCAGGACGGTGCCCATCCTGCGCGATCCGGCCCGGGTCGACGACGATACCGAGGCGGTGTTTTATTTCCCCGGCTGCGGCTCCGAGCGCCTGTTCAGTCAGGTGGGGCTGGCCACCCTGGCCATGCTCTACGAGCAGGGCGTGCAGACGGTGCTGCCGCCCGGCTATCTGTGCTGCGGCTACCCGCAGCGCTCCGGCGGTGACGAACCCAAGGGGCGCAAGATGGTCACCGACAACCGGGTGCTGTTCCACCGCGTCGCCAACACCCTCAACTACCTGGACATCAAGACCGTGATCGTGTCCTGTGGCACCTGCATGGACCAGCTGCAGAGCTATGAATTCAAGAAGATATTCCCCGGCTGCCGGCTGTTGGACATCCACGAGTACCTGATGGAGAAGGGCGTGCAGCTGGAGGGCGTGAAGGGGGTGCAGTACCTGTACCACGACCCCTGCCACACGCCCATGAAGACCTACAACCCCACCGGCGTGGCTTCCAAGCTGATGGGCCAGGAAGTGGCCCTGTCGGACCGCTGCTGCGGCGAGGCGGGCACCCTGGCCATCTCGCGCCCGGACATCTCCACCCAGATCCGCTTCCGCAAGGAGGAGGAGATCAAGCAGGGCATCCGCGACTTCACCGGCGCGGATCGTGCCGTGGACGGCAATGTGAAGATGCTGACTTCCTGCCCCGCCTGCCAGCAGGGCCTGATGCGTTATGCCGACGAGACGGGGCTGGAGACGGACTATATCGTGGTGGAACTGGCCCGCCACCTGCTCGGTGAGCAGTGGCAGGAAGATTTCGTGGCCCGTGCCAAGGCCGGCGGGATCGAGCGGGTGTTGCTCTAGCCGGATCGGCTGCGCCGCTGTCCCCTGTAGGAGCGGGCTCTGCCCGCGAACAGCCCGGAGAGC
>JAIVHA010000160.1 GCA_020201295.1 Lysobacteraceae bacterium
AGCAGCGTGAATTCCAGCTTCCAGGTATGCGAAGCTGGGACTTCGAGGTGTTCAAACCTGATCAACTTATAAAAATAATTATCGCTCGTCTTCGCCGGTGGTTCGCCGCATGCGTTTGGTAGCCACCGCGTTTGATCTTGTCGTCCACGCGCTTCCGGCGTTCACCGCCGGAGACGCGGGTGGCGTCGCGTCGTTTCGGGTTGACCAGTGCACGCGTCAGCAGCGCCTCGAAACGCGCCCAAGCGTCGGCGCGGTTACGTTCCTGACTGTGGAAACGGTTCACCTCGATGAGCAGCGCGCCTTCGCTGTTCACGCGTCGGCCGGTGAGTTTCTCCAGGCGCGCGCGCAACCGCCTGCGGCAAGCCGGCCTTGGCGAGATACACACGCAACTGACTGGCCGTGCCACCTTGTTGACGTTCTGGCCGCCCGGGCCTGGCGAGCGGACGGCACGCCACTCTACGGCTTGGTGTGCAGTGAACGTGGCCCGGATGCAGCGTAGCGGAATCCGGGATTAACCGAACGTCATGGATCGACGGATAACGGCATGGGAGCATACGATTCGCGACGACGAAGACTTGCGCAGGCATGTCGAATACATCCCTTCAATCCGGTCAGGCACAGCCACGTTGCGAGGGTAAAAAGACTGGCCGTATTCGACATTTCACCGCTATGTGCGCCTGGGGGTATATCCGCTCGATTGGGCGGGCTGGGGTGTGGGAGCTGCCGGGGCGGAATGGGGTGAATGAAATCCCGGATTCCACTGCGTTTCATCCGGGCTACGCTTCCTGGGATCTGGATGGTGTAACACGCCAAGTCCGGTTCTGCGAGGAGCCAGTGACGAACTGCTCATTGTCCTCTTGTTGTTCACCTCCAGGGGAGGGTGTCCGCCGGCGTTCGAGCCGGACTTCGCGCGTGTCCAGGCCGGGCTTTTCCAGCTGGATCCGGAGCCCGATTTCGGCAACCCTCGATGGGGCGATCGGGCGCAACCCGGCCGTCACCTGCGCCATCCCGGCGACCTCGAAGGTGGAACACCTGCGGGAGAACATGGGCGCCGGTTATGGGCGCTTGCCGGATGCGCGCATGCGCCAGCGGATGAGCGAGCATTTCGCGCGTCTGTAGCGCGGCGCATATCAGGCCTTATCGCCCGACAGTTTTTGCGTCAGCAAGGCCTTCAAGGCATCGAGCGAAGCGCAGGCACGCAGGCTCGCGGCATCGATCCAGATTTCGAGACCGTCGGCTTGGCGCTGGAAGATCGCCGGCAATTCGACGTCCTGGATGCCATAACGACTGGCGAGTTCATCGCGGTGCAGGAATTCGTAATCCGCGTCGAGTCCTTGCAGAAACTCCCTCCACTCCTTGCGCACCGCGAAGTGATCGTGGGTCAGCGCGCAGAGTTGGCAGGCATAGGTATCGGGTGAAAGGATCTTGTGGGCGATATCCGCGACGGTGTTGAACAGGCCGCTGTCGGCGTTATAGACGAAGACCAGTGCATGGCGCATGGTGGATCAACGCTCCACCGGCAGACCGGCGATGCGCCATTCCGGATAGCCGTCCTCAAGGCGCCGCGCGCACGTCCAGCACCGTGACCTCGCCGGCGCGAACGCGTGCCAGCAGCTCCGTTGCCGGGATCGGTTCGAGCGTGTCTTTGGTAGCGAGGTAGATGCTGACCAGCTGTTCGACCTCGGCCAGATGGCGGTCCGCCAGCGTGCGCACAACGTCGAACAGCACCACCACATCATCGCCGGACAGTCGGTAGAAGACCCGTTGCCCTTCCTTGCGGGTCGTCACCAGGCCCGCCTGCCGGAGTTGCTGCAGGTGCTGGGAGGTGTTCGCCACGCTCAGGCCCGAGATCAGGGCCAGGGCCTCGACACTGCGTTCGCCTTGCGCAAGATATTCAATGAGTTCAAGTCGGTTGGCGTTGCTCAGCGCCTTGCCGATGCGCGCGAACTGGGCGAACAGCGCATGTTTCACATTGATTCTTGACATGATCGGGGCCTCAGGCTAGCTTATTCAACCATTCAATTGAATACAAAAAACACCTGCATGATTATAGGCCTCGGGGGCGGGGCTGCAACATCAAGGAGGCAGTATGGAGTTGGAAGCCTTTATCCGTGCCAACGAAGTGCCCATCCGACTGGGTTGCTTCTTCGGCATCTTCGCGGTCATGGCCTTGTGGGAGCTGGCCGCACCGCGCCGCCGCCTGACCCAGCCCAAGACCGTGCGCTGGGCGAATAATATCGGCCTGGTGTTCTTCAACAGCTTCCTGGCGCGCCTAGTGTTTCCGGCCGCCGCGGTGGGCATGGCCGTATTCGCCCGCGAGCACGGCTGGGGCGTGCTGAATTATTTCGTCGTGCCGTATGCGCTGGCGGTGCTCGCCGCCGTCGTGGTCCTGGACTTCTTCATCTGGCTGCAGCATGTGATGGTCCATGCCGTGCCCGCGCTGTGGCGCCTGCACCGGGTGCATCACGCCGATCTGGATTTCGATGTGACCACCGGCGCGCGCTTCCATCCCCTGGAGATACTGCTGTCCCTGCTGATCAAGTTCGCGGTCATCGCCGTGCTGGGACCGCCGGTGCTGGCGGTGATCGTGTTCGAGGTGCTGCTGAACGCGACCTCGATGTTCAACCACAGCAACGTGCGCATGCCGGCCGGAATCCGGCCGATTTAGCCAATTAAGCCACTGCATCAGCTTAGGGAACCTCTGATTTATTCACTAAACCGTCATTGCGAGCGTAGCGAAGCAATCTCAGGCTACGGTAGATCAACAGCTTGGAGATTGCCGCGTCGCTACGCTCCTCGCAATGACGAATAAATCAGAGGTTCCTTAGATTGACGACGTCTGGCCCCCGGTTATGTCGCAGACCCCGACGGCCAGATTGTCAAAGATCCCAACTTGCGGGTGCAGGAGGCCATCGCCCTGGTGTTCAAGAAGTTCCGCGAACTGGGCAGTATTCGTCAGACCCATCGCTGGTTCCACTCCTCGCGTATGCTTATTGTCGCTGCTGTAGCCGCGCAGATTCAGCCTGTGCGCAAAGGCAAAATGCCGCAACATCCATGCCCCAAAAATAATTACGTTTTAAAACAGCCTGATAAAAAATCCTAGCGGTTGTGGATTGAACCGATTGCAAGATATTTCGACAAGACCGCCCTCCCTTCAATCCTGCTTTACGTCAATGAGAACAGAGATCTAGCATCATCTTCAGGCCAATCATCCCTGTAACGAATATCGACATTCGGGCAGCCCTCCGGCTCGCGAGACGCATGCGATCCATCGGGCCTTGGGGTCCAACGCATCCAGCACAGGCTTCCCCACCCTGCACGCATGAAAAAGGGAGCTTGCGCTCCCTTGTATTCATGCGTGTTACGGTCGCTTGTCGGGCTGAAGCCCGACAAACCTCTAGAAGGGGATATCGTCGTCGAAATCCATGCCGGCGCCGGAGGATGAGGACGCCGGCGCGTGCTCGGATTCCTGGTTGTAGTTGCCACCACCGCTACCGCCACGGCTGCCGAGCATCTGCATTTCATTGGCCACGATCTCGGTGGTGTAGCGGTCGTTACCACTCTTGTCCTGCCACTTGCGCGTGCGCAGGCTGCCTTCCACGTAGATCTGCGAGCCCTTCTTCAGGTATTCCCCGACGATTTCCGCCAGGCGGCCGAAGAACACGATATTGTGCCATTCGGTGCGTTCCTTCTGCTCGCCGGTCTGCTTGTCCTTCCAGGACTCGCTGGTGGCCAGGGCCACGTTGGCGGCGGCGGCACCGCTCGGCATGTAGCGTACCTCCGGGTCCTTGCCCAGGTTGCCCACCAGAATCACCTTGTTCACTCCGCGTGTACCCGCAGTGCGGAGTCGCTGTCAGTCCTTGGGTGGTACCGCGAAGGCCTCGAGGGCAACCTCGTCCAGGGCGTGCCGATCCACCTTCAGGTAGGCCACCGGCTCCCCGGTCGGCACCACCGCCTCGGCCACCCCGCGCACCAGCGTGAGCCGCCCGGCCAGGCGCTGCGCCGCGCGGGCGTCACAGGGCGTAATGGGCAACAGGTAGCTGGCCAGGTAGCGGGGATTCTTCATGCCCAGGGCCACCAGCAGCCAGCCACCGGCGGCCAGAGCGCAGAACAGGAACACCCCCTGCAGGCCATAGCGGGCATGGAGCCAGCCGCCCAGCAGGCCACCCAGGAAGGCCCCCAGGAACTGGCTGCTGGAATAAAAACCCATGGCCGTGCCCTTGCTGTCCGGCGGTGCCATCTTGGCCACCAGGGACGGCAGGCTGGCCTCCAGCAGGTTGAAGGCGGCGAAGAACACGAACACCCACAGGGCCAGTGCCACCAGGCCATCCCCCAGCCAGTACAGGCCGAACTCCGCCAGTCCCAGCACCAGGATGGCGGCCAGGAACACGGGCTTCAGGCGCCGCTTGCGCTCCGCCAGGAAAATGAAGGGCAGTACCGCCAGCATGGAGCCCAGCATGACCGGCAGGTACAGCTTCCAGTGGTCCGCGGCGGCCAGCCCGAGCTCGTCGCGCAGTACCAGTGGCAGCACCACGAAGGTGGCGGTCAGAATCATGTGCAGCACCAGGATCCCCAGGTCCAGGCGCAGCAGCTCACCGTTGCGCAACACGCTGCGGAATTGGGCCGGAATGGGCTCGGCATCGCGATGTACACGGCTGATGACCGGCTGCGGTACCAGCCACAGCAGCACTGCGATGCCGCCCAGGGCCAGCAGGGCCGTCAGCCAGAAGATGCCCGGCACGCCGATCCAGCTGTTGAGCAGCGGCCCGGCCACCATGGCGACGGCGAAGGACGCGCCGATACTCATGCCGATCACCGCCATGGCCTTGACCCGGTAGGTGCTCGGCGTAGAGGGCGAACACCGGCAGGATCATAAACAACCCCAGCATGCGCAGGGAATAGATGCCGGCCAGGGAGAAGGCCGCCCGGATCTCGGTGGAGCTCATGCCATCGGGGCCGGGACTGCCTTTCATCAAGCGGGGTTTCCTTTGCTGCCGGGCGTGGAAACGCCGTATAGTAACAGGTTCGATTTGCAGCAGACACGCGACATGGACACCATCCGGCTTCGGGGCGCCCGCACCCACAATCTCCAGAACATCGACCTCGAACTGCCCCGCGACCGGCTGATCGTGATCACCGGCCTGTCCGGTTCCGGCAAGTCCTCGCTGGCCTTCGACACCATCTACGCCGAGGGCCAGCGCCGCTACGTGGAGTCCCTGTCCGCCTACGCGCGCCAGTTCCTCTCGATGATGGAAAAACCCGATATCGACCACATCGAGGGGCTGTCACCGGCCATATCCATCGAGCAGAAGTCGACGTCCCACAACCCGCGCTCCACCGTGGGCACCATCACCGAGATATACGACTACCTGCGCCTGCTGTTCGCGCGCGTGGGCACGCCGCGCTGCCCCGAACACGACACCACCCTGGAGGCGCAGACCGTCAGCCAGATGGTGGACCAGGTCATGGCCCTGGGTGACGGCACCCGGCTCATGCTGCTGGCGCCGGTGGTGGAAGACCGCAAGGGCGAGCACGTGCATATCCTGGAGGAGCTACGCGCCCAGGGCTTCATCCGCGCCCGCATCGACGGCAAGGTGGTGGAGCTGGACCAGCCGCCAACCCTGGACCTGCGCAAGAAACACCGCATCGAGGCGGTGGTGGACCGCGTCAAGGTGCGCGAGGACCTGCAGCTGCGGCTGGCGGAATCCTTCGAGACCGCCCTGCGCCTGTCCGATGGCCTGGCACGCGTGGCCTTCATGGACGAACCCAAGCGCGAGGAACTGGTGTTCTCCGCCAAGTTCGCCTGCCCCCTGTGCGGCTACTCCCTGGCGGAGCTGGAACCGCGCCTGTTCTCCTTCAACAACCCGGTCGGCGCCTGCCCGAGCTGCGACGGCCTGGGCGTGCGCCAGAGCTTCGATCCCGCGCGCGTGGTGGCCCACCCCCACCTGAGCCTGGCGGGCGGCGCGGTGCGCGGCTGGGACCGGCGCAACGCCTATTATTTCCAGCTCATCAGCTCGCTGGCGGACCATTACGGTTTCGACATCGACACCCCCTTCGACGAACTGCCGGAAAAGGTGCAACAGATCATCCTGCATGGCAGCGGCAAGGAAACCATCGAGTTTCAGTACATCAACGAACGTAGCGGCTTCACCATCCGCCGCCATGCCTTCGAGGGCATCATCCCCAACCTGGAACGCCGCTACCGGGAAACCGAATCCAATGCCGTGCGCGAGGAACTGGCCAAGTACCTCAGCACCCACCCCTGCTCCGAATGCGGTGGCACGCGCCTGAATACCGCCGCGCGCCATGTATTCGTGGCCGACCGGCGCCTGTCCGACCTCACCGCATTGCCGGTGGGCGAGGCACAGCGTTTCTTCGCCGAACTCAACCTGCCCGGCCGGCGCGGCGAGATCGCCGCCAAGATCCTCAAGGAGATCGGTGCGCGGCTCACCTTTCTCGTCAACGTAGGCCTGGACTACCTGTCGCTGGAACGCAGCGCCGACACCTTGTCCGGCGGCGAGGCGCAGCGCATCCGCCTGGCCAGCCAGATCGGCGCCGGCCTGGTGGGGGTGATGTACATCCTCGACGAACCCTCCATCGGCCTGCACCAGCGCGACAACGCGCGGCTGCTGAACACCCTGCGCTACCTGCGTGACCTGGGCAATACGGTGATCGTGGTGGAGCATGACGAGGACGCCATCCGCAGCGCGGACCACGTGGTGGACATGGGGCCGGGCGCCGGCGTCCATGGCGGCCAGGTGGTGGCCCAGGGCACGCCCGCCCAGATCATGGCCAACCCGCAATCCCTGACCGGCCAGTACCTGTCGGGACAACGCGCCATCGCGATCCCGGCCCAACGCACACCGCGCGATCCCAAGCGCCGTTTGTCCATCCTGGGGGCCAGCGGCAACAACCTGAAGGATGTGGATGCCCACATCCCCGTCGGCCTCATGACCTGCGTCACCGGCGTATCGGGTTCGGGCAAGTCCACGCTCATCAACGACACCCTCTACCTGCACGCGGCACGGGAACTCAACGGCGCCGCCACCGAGCCGGCACCCTTCCGCGCCATCGAGGGCCTGGAGCAGTTCGACAAGGTGGTGGACATCGACCAGAGCCCCATCGGCCGTACCCCACGCTCCAACCCGGCCACCTACACCGGCCTGTTCACGCCCATCCGCGACCTGTTCGCGGGCACCCAGGAGGCGCGCTCGCGCGGCTATGCCCCGGGGCGTTTCAGCTTCAACGTCAAGGGCGGCCGCTGCGAGGCCTGCCAGGGGGATGGGGTGATCAAGGTGGAGATGCATTTCCTGCCGGACATCTACGTGCCCTGCGATGTCTGCCACGGCAAGCGCTACAACCGCGAGACCCTGGACATCCGCTACAAGGGCAAGACCATCCACGAGGTGCTGGAACTGACGGTGGAGGATGCACTGGAGTACTTCCAGGCCGTACCCGTGGTGAAACGCAAGCTGCAGACCCTGCTGGACGTGGGCCTGTCCTACCTGCGCCTGGGCCAGAACGCCACCACCCTGTCCGGCGGCGAGGCGCAGCGCGTCAAGCTGGCCCGCGAACTGTCCAAGCGCGACACGGGCAACACCCTGTATATCCTCGACGAGCCCACCACCGGGCTGCATTTCTACGACATCGAGCAGCTGCTGCGGGTACTGCACCGCCTGCGCGACCATGGCAATAGCGTCGTCATCATCGAGCACAACCTGGATGTCATCAAGACCGCCGACTGGGTCATCGACCTGGGTCCCGAGGGCGGTAATGGCGGCGGACGCATCCTGGCCGAGGGCACGCCGGAAGACATCGCCGGGCATGCCGATTCACACACGGGACGCTTTCTCAAACCCATGCTGGTGCGCGCCGGTGGCAAGCCGAAAGGCAGGAAGAAACTGCGCGCCTAAATTTGGTGACAGTATACTAATTTCGCGATCCAACCGTTTGTTCTAATCAAGCACCGAATTATGGATCGCGAAATTAGTATACTGTCACCAAATTACACGTAGGAGCGGCCTCTGGCCGCGAATGCCCGGGGTACCACACAGGGTTCGCGGCCAGAGGCCGCTCCTACGGGTGCCTTCCATTGGCAGCAATGCAATCTTTCCGTGTTTTTCCGTGTGCTTCCGTGGCCATCAAGACCGTCAGGCGTCCGCATGTGGCGTGAGTATTCGCAGGTCGGGCTTCAGCCCGACACCACTGCCACGGTATCACCCACCACCAGGCCCAGCTGCGCGGCCGCACTGCCCTGGTTTACCGCGATCTCCACCAGGCCGCTGGAGTTGGCATACCAGAAGGCGCTGCCCACTGGCACTTCGGAAAAGCGCGTGGCCCGCGGGATGGGCTCGCCGCTTACCGCCAGCCGGACCTGCTCTGGCAGCATCTCCATGCGGATGCCGATCATGACGTTTCCGAATCCATCGATATAGATGACTTCGCCCAGTTCCTCCGGCCAGGTGGGTTTGATGCGCAGAACCGGCACCACCGGTATTCCGGGCGGCCGCGCACCGAGGGCGATCATGGCGGACACCGGCGCGAACAGGTCGCGCCCATGAAAGCTGGCAGACAGGCGTGCTGGCCGGTACGTCATATCCCACCAGCGCAGGTTCTGGCCACGCTGCGCCACGACGTTGAACAGGCCATTGTCGGGTCCTACGAACCAGCGTCCGTCCACCTCCAGGATGGCGCCCCGGCGTGGACCGCCGACTCCAGGATCGACCACGCCGAGGAAGACCGTGCCGACCGGGAATTCCTCCACCAGAGCCGCCAGCAGGTAGGCGGCCTGGCGGGGCGCGAAGGCGGGGGCATCGTGCATCAGATCGATGACCGGGACGCCGGGCGCCTGCTGCCGCAACACGACATGGAGCTGGCCCACGTAAGGGCCCTGCAGGCCGTAGTCGGTAAACAGTGCGATCATGTCGGGGTGTCCTTGCCGCATGGCAATGACGGGACTGTAGGAGCGGCCTTGGCCGCGAATAGATTGCCCAGTCTGTTCGCGGCCAAAGGCCGCTCCTACATAACATAGAACAAAAAAGCCGGGCAGGGCCCGGCTTTTGCTTTGCTGTACCTGTGCCGTTACTCGGCAGCGGCCTCGGTGCCATCGTCCATGGGACGATCGACCAGTTCCACCAGGGCCATGGGCGCTTTGTCGCCGGCCCGGAAGCCCATCTTCAGGATGCGCAGGTAACCACCGGGGCGCTCCTTGTAGCGGGGACCCAGCTCGTTGAAGAGCTTGGTGACCACATCACGGTCACGCAGGCGGTCAAAGGCCAGCCGACGCTTGTGTACGGAGTCGGTCTTGGCCATGGTGATGAGCGGCTCGGCTACACGGCGCAGCTCCTTGGCCTTGGGCACGGTGGTCTTGATGACTTCGTGCTGCAGCAAAGAGGCTGCCATGTTGCGAAACATGGCCTTGCGGTGACTGCTGTTGCGGCTCAGTTGCCGCCCTGAATTACGGTGACGCATTGCTGTTACCCTTTACTGCCGCACTCAGGCGGACTGCTGTTCTTTATCCTTCAAACCGGCCGGCGGCCAGTTTTCCAGACGCATACCCAGGGACAGGCCACGAGAGGCCAGGACGTCCTTGATTTCGGTCAGGGACTTCTTGCCCAGGTTCGGTGTCTTGAGCAGCTCCACTTCCGTGCGCTGAATCAGATCGCCGATGAAATAGATGCTTTCCGCCTTGAGGCAATTGGCAGAACGCACAGTCAATTCAAGATCATCCACCGGCCGCAGCAGGATGGGGTCCACATCGGACTGTTCCTTGGCGGACTCGATCACCTGCTTGCCCTTCAGATCCACGAACACCGAGAGCTGGTCCTGCAGGACCGTCGCGGCACGACGAATGGCTTCCTCGGGATCGATGGTGCCATTGGTCTCGATATCGATGATCAGTTTGTCCAGGTCGGTGCGCTGCTCCACGCGGGCGCGTTCGACGGAATAGGCAACGCGACGCACCGGGCTGAAGGAGGCATCCAGCTGCAGGTTGCCGATGGGACGGCTGCCTTCCTCGGATTCGGTACGCACCGTGGCGGGCTCATAGCCACGACCCATGGCCAGCTTCAGGCTCATGCTGAGCTCACCGGATTTGGTGAGGTTGGCAATGATGTGATCCGGATTAATGATTTCCACGTCATGGTCGAGGGTGATATCCGCCGCGGTCACCACACCCGGCCCCTTCTTGCTCAGGGTCAAAGTGGCTTCTTCGCGGTTATGCATCTTCAGCGCGAGGCCCTTGAGGTTCAGGATGATGTCGATGACATCTTCCTGCACGCCTTCGATACTGGAATATTCGTGCAATACCCCATCGATCTCCACGCTCGTTACCGCACAGCCCGGCATGGAGGACAGGAGAATGCGCCGCAGGGCATTGCCCAGGGTGTGACCGAAACCGCGTTCCAGCGGCTCCAGGGTCACAACGGCGTGCGTATCGCTGGCGAACTTGACGTCGACAATACGCGGTTTCAGGAATTCGTTGACCTTGCCCGGCATGAAAAGTCCTCTTTCCTGTTGGATTACTTGGAGTACAGCTCGACGACGAGGTGCTCGTTGATTTCAGCGGGCAGGTCGGAGCGCTCAGGACGGGATTTGTATACCCCTTCCATGCCCTTGGTGTCGACCTGGATCCATTCGGCAAAGCCGCGCTGCTGTGCCATTTCCAGGGCATTCTGGATACGCAGCTGCTTGCGGGCCGCCTCGTTCACCGCGACGTTGTCGTTTGGCTGCACCTGGTAGGACGGGATGTTGACCCGCTTGCCATTCACGGTGATGCCATTGTGCCGCACCAGCTGGCGGGCCTCGGAACGGGAAGCGGAGAAACCCATGCGATACACCACGTTGTCCAGGCGGCCTTCCAGCAGCTGGAGCAGGTTTTCACCCGTGGAACCCTTCACCTGGGCCGCCTTCTTGTAGTAGCTGCGGAACTGGTCTTCCAGCACCCCATAGGTGCGGCGCAACTTCTGCTTTTCCCGCAACTGGGTGGCGTAATCGGACAGCCGGCCACGGCGCTGGCCATGCTGGCCCGGCGGGAAGGGACGGCTTTCCACCGCGCACTTGCTGGTGTAGCACTTCTCGCCCTTGAGGTACAGCTTGGTGCCTTCGCGGCGGCACTGGCGGCATTTGGAACCTATATACTTGGCCATAGTCTTTCTCCGCCCCTAGACGCGACGTTTCTTGGGAGGACGGCAACCATTGTGAGGAATGGGCGTCACGTCCGTGATATTGGTGATACGGAAACCGGCATTGTTCAGGGCCCGCACGGCGGACTCCCGGCCCGGGCCGGGGCCCTTGATTTCCACTTCCAGGTTCTTCATGCCGAATTCCGCCACCACGGCACCGGCGCGTTCTGCCGCCACCTGGGCCGCGAACGGGGTGCTCTTGCGGGAGCCGCGGAATCCGGAACCACCCGCTGTCGCCCAGGCCAGCGCGTTGCCCTGGCGATCGGTGATCGTAATGATGGTGTTGTTGAAAGACGCGTGCACATGAACGATACCGTCCACAACGTTTTTCTTGACCTTTTTACGGGTGGTCTTAGCTGGTTTAGCCATGCTGGTGCTTTCCTAAATACCTGATATATATTGTAATCCAGTAGTGACGGAGGCCGTCCCCTACTTGCGGATCGGTCGCCGCGGGCCCTTGCGGGTACGGGCATTGGTCTTGGTACGCTGGCCGCGCAGCGGCAGGCCGCGGCGATGGCGCACCCCACGATAGCAGCCAAGGTCCATCAAGCGCTTGATATTCATGGAAACCGTCCGGCGCAGATCACCTTCGACGGTGAACTTGGCCACCTCGGTCCGCACCTGCTCGATCTCGGCCTCGGTGAGGTCCTTGATCTTGGTTTCATGCTTCACACCAACGGCATCGCAGATCTTCTGCGCGCTGGTCTTGCCAATGCCATATATCGCGGTCAGCGCGATTACAGCGTGCTTGTGCGGGGGGATATTGATCCCTGCAATACGGGCCATGCGACCTATCTCCTATCCTGCCCCAGGACGGCTATCCAGTGAAACGCGCAAGGATGGCCGCTGGCGCCGGAAAAATCAATCCAGAACCTTAAAAATGGCTGGGCCGTCATCAGGCCCTCATATTGGTGTGACATCAGATGGGCCTGTACCTGGGCCATGAAGTCCATTACCACAATCACGATGATCAGGAGCGAGGTTCCACCGAAGTAGAACGGTACGTTCCAGTACAAAATCAGGAACTCCGGCATCAGGCACACGGCGGTGATGTAGATGGCACCCGCCGTGGTCAGGCGCGTCATCACGCCATCGACGTAACGCGCCGTCTGTTCACCGGGGCGGATCCCGGGAATAAAGGCACCGGACTTCTTCAGGTTGTCGGCCGTTTCCTTCGAATCAAACACCAGCGCGGTGTAGAAGAAACAGAAGAAAATGATCGCCAACGCATAAAACAATACGTACATCGGCTGCCCCGGGGACAGGCCAGCGGTGATCGTCTGCAGCCAGCCAAGACCCTCGGTACTACCGAACCAGCTTCCCAGCGTGGCCGGGAACAGAATGATACTGCTGGCAAAAATCGGCGGAATCACACCCGCCATATTCAATTTCAGGGGCAGATGTGTGCTCTGCGCCGCGTACATCTTGCGCCCCTGCTGACGCTTGGCGTAGTTCACCGTGATACGCCGCTGCCCGCGCTCCACGAACACCACGAAGGCAGTAACCGCCAGCGCCATGGCAAACAGGAACAATATACTCAGCACGTTCATTTCGCCGGTGCGGGCCAGCTCCAGGGTGCCGCCGATGGCGGAAGGCAGCCCGGCCACGATCCCCGCAAAGATGATGATGGAGATGCCGTTACCGACACCCCGCTCCGTCACCTGCTCCCCCAGCCACACCAGGAACATGGTGCCGGTTACCAGGGTGATCACCGAGGATACGATGAACGAGGGCCCCACGTTCGTCACAAGCCCGGAACCACCGACGGACTGCCCCTGCAGGGCCATCGAAATCCCGATGGCCTGGAAGGTGGCCAGCACCACGGTGCCATAGCGGGTGTACTGGGTAATCTTGCGACGACCCGCCTCGCCTTCCTTGCGCAGCTCCTTCAGGCTGGGCACCGTATGTGACATCAACTGCATGATGATGGATGCAGAGATATACGGCATGATCCCGAGCGCGAACAGGGAGAGACGTTCCAGTGCGCCACCGGAGAACATGTTGAACATGTCCAGTATGGTGCCACGCTGCTGCTCTACCAGGCTGCTCAGTACAGAGGGGTCGATCCCCGGCAACGGAATGAAGGTACCGATGCGAAATACGATGATCGCACCGATTACGAACAACAAACGTTGACGCAGTTCCCTCAGTCTACCGAGATCACCAACCGCACCGGCAAATGTCGACCCCGCCGTAGCCACTTATTCCTCGACCTTCCCGCCTGCTGCTTCGATGGCGGCGCGCGCGCCCTTGGTCACACCCAGGCCGCGCACGGTAACTGCCTTGTCCAGCGTGCCGGAGGCGATAACCTTCGCGCGCAGCATGTCCTGGCGAATGATATTGGCCACCTTGAGGGCCACCAGGTCGATCACATCCCCTTCCACGGCGGCGAGTTCGTGCAAGCGCACTTCCGCGGTGGTCCTGGCCATGCG
>JAIVHA010000122.1 GCA_020201295.1 Lysobacteraceae bacterium
TTTACCTGATGGGCTTGTCGAATATGATAAGCGAATTCCATGCCAATTCAGCGTAAAATAAAAAAAACAAATAAAATCATAATGGTTGAGCCGTGACATTGGGCTGCCAGCCTAAAATCGCCATTGTTTTGACGAAAATATCGCTAATTTTGCGGTGTTTTTTTGCCGCGCGGCATGCCGTGCCACTGTTGATGTTATCGTATTGTTTTCTATGAGTATCCATACGATGCCACGGGGCGGGCGGGATCGGTCCCGAGAAAGATGGCTCCTGTGGCAAATAAAATACGGCCTTGTTGCGTCGAAACCTTGACCCAAATCGAATCACCGTGGTCGCAAGGTAGGCGGACGTCCATACTTCCCGGAGGATAAGGAGATGAAAGTCATGTTGGCATCCGTTCGTATCAGCGCCTGGTTGTGGCTGGCCGCGGTACCCGGGTCGGTGACCATGGCGGAAGAGGCCCTGTTGCCGGGTATGGTCAATCCCGGCTTTCACGAGCAGCCGGACTGGTTCAAGGTTTCCTTCCTGGATATTCGCGAGGACGTGGAAGAGGCAGCCGCCGACGGCAAGCGCCTGATGGTCTACTTCTACCAGGACGGCTGCCCCTATTGCGAAAAACTGCTGGAGACCAATTTCGGCTTGCGCGACATTGCCGACAAGACCCGGGACACGGTGGATGTGGTCAGTATCAACATGTGGGGGGATCGCGAGGTCACCGGTCTGGATGGCCGCCTCACTACGGAAAAGCAGTTTGCCGAGGACCTCAAGGTAATGTTCACCCCGACCTTGTTGGTGTTCAATGAACAGGCGGAAGTGATCATGCGGGTGAACGGTTATTACGCCCCGCACCAGTTCGATGCCCTGCTGGATTATATCGCGGATCGCAAGGAAGCCGAGCTGAGCTTCCGGGAGTACTACGCTACACGGGAACCGGCGGAAGCCAGTGGCAAGCTGCATCAGGACGATTCCTTCCTGCAGCCGCCCTACCGGCTGGCATCCCGCGGCAGCGACAAGCCGCTGCTGGTGTTATTCGAGCAAAAGGTCTGTGCGCCTTGCGACGAACTGCACCTGGACATCCTGCAGCGGGAGGAAAGCCGGGAGCAACTGGCTCGTTTCGATGTTGCCCTGCTGGACATCCGTTCCAGGGATTCCCTGCAACGACCCGATGGCTCCACCGGCAGTGTGCGCGACTGGGTGCGGGAGCTGGATGTGCAGTATGCCCCGACCCTGGTGATGTTTGACGCCCAAGGACAGGAGGCCTTCCGTACCGAGGCCTATTTGCGCACCTTCCATGTCCAGTCCGCGCTCGCGTACGTGGCCTCCGGTGCTTATAAAGATCAGCCCAATTTCCAGCGCTACCTGCAGGGGCGGGCCGCCGACCTGGAGGAACGGGGCGTGCACGTGGATTTGATGGATTGAAGGCTGGGCGACCGCTACATCCTTCGCTGCCGAAGGCCTTTCCGCCTGATTATACCGTGATGGTCGGTTCGCGGCCGAAGGCCGCTCCTACAGGCGGGAAAATCACACCCGTAGGAGCGGCCTTCGGCCGCGAACCCCCGTTCAGGAAAGGGTGAAGCAGAAGCGCGCGCCTTCGTCCACCTTGCCTTCCGCCCAGATGCGCCCCCCATGGCGCAGGATCACCCGCTGGGCCGTGGCCAGGCCGATGCCGGAGCCGGGAAATTCCGCCTGTTGGTGCAGGCGGGTGAAGGGCGTGAACAGGTCGCGCAGGATGCGGATCTTGGCCAGCAGGTAGCCGAACAGGCTGCCCACCACCATGGGCACCACGAGCATGGTGGGGCGGATCTCCGGCAAGGGAATGCCCAGCATCAGCAAGTGCTGGAACAGGGCAAAGGCGAGCACGGCGAGGATGGAAAAGGCGATGTACCGTCCATAGATGACGGCGGGTCTTGCCGGGCTGATACTGGCCTCGGGCTGGTTCAAGCGATATCCCTGTTTTCGGTTCGATGCAAATCCTGTATCGGTACAGGGTGTCCGGTCCTACCCCGGCTCTCGGCACTCATCAGATAAAGATAGGCTTTTACCACATCCGCCGGCACGGGCAGCAGGCCAGGGTCCTCGCCCGGATACGCCAGGGCACGCATGGCGGTGCGCACGGCGCCGGGGTCGAGGCTGTTGACCCGCACCCGGGTGTTGGTTTCCAGTTCGTCGGCCAGGGTCTGCATCAGGCCTTCAATGCCGGCCTTGGCTACGCCATAGGCCCCCCAGTAGGCCTTGCCATGGCGGCCGACGCGATCCGCGCTAAACAGCACGGAGGCGTCCTCGCTGGCGGTCAGCAGGCCAAGACAGGCGTGGGTGAGCAGGAACGGGGCATTGAGGTTCACCTGGATACTCTTGAGCCAGAGCTCTACATCATAGTGGACGATGGGTGTCAGGGTGCCGAGCATGGCGGCATTGTGCAGCAGGCCATCGAGTCGGCAGAATTCCTGTTCCAGGGTGGTGGCCAGGTCTTCATAATCCTTGGCGCTTGCTCCCTCCAGGTTCATGGGGTAGATGGCCGGCTGGGGGTGACCCGCCTGTTCGATCTCGTCGTAGACCAGCTCCAGCTTGCGGGTGGTGCGACCCAGCAGGATCAGGGTGGCGCCGTGGGCCGCAAAGGCGCTGGCACAGGCCTTGCCGATGCCGTCGCCGGCGCCGGTTACCAGGATGACGCGGTCCTTGAGCAGGTCGGGGGCGGGGGTCCAGTCGGTCATGTTCGGTTCCTTGCACGCAATCGGGTCATTATACGGATTTTCCCCGCTGCTGGCGGAGGATGGCGCGCGCGCAGCTGCGGCCGCTCTGGACCGCACCCTCGAGGGTGCCCGGCAGGCCGGTGGCGGTGAAATCCCCCGCCAGCCAGCAACCATCCACGGGTGTGGCCGTGCCCGGGCGCAGGGCCCCGACACCCACCTGGCTGGCGAAGGTGGCGCGTTTTTCCCGAATCACCATTCGTTCCCCCGCGGCGGGCCAGTGGGGGAACAGTTCGGCCAGTTGCCGGCCCACGGCGTTGCCGAGGGCCTCGTTGTCCTGCGCCATGTGGGCGCCGGCGGCACTGATTACCACCGCCATGAGCCCGGGCTGGCCGGCCAGGCCGCGGTCGAAGACCCACTGACCCGGGCCGTCCAGCAGACCGAGCATGGGCCGGGGCAGGCGGACCGTTTCGGGGTAGCGCAGGTACAGGGTGGTGATG
>JAIVHA010000123.1 GCA_020201295.1 Lysobacteraceae bacterium
GCCTTCTTGCGGTCGTGTTCCTGCAGCAGCTTCTTGCGCAGGCGGATGTGGTTGGGGGTCACTTCCACCAGTTCATCTTCGTCGATGAACTCCAACGCCTGCTCCAGGCTCATCAGGATGGGCGGCGAAAGGATCAGGTTCTCATCGGTGCCCGCCGCGCGGATGTTGGTGAGCTGCTTGGCCTTGAGGGGGTTGACCACCAGGTCGTTGTCGCGGGAATGGATGCCGATGAGCATGCCCCCGTAGACTTCCTCTCCGTGGCCGATGAACAGCCGGCCACGCTCCTGCAGGTTGAACAGGGCATAAGCCAGGGCCTTGCCGGGGCCGTTGGCGATGAGCACGCCGTTGTTGCGACCGCCGTACTCGCCCTTCTTGGCCGGGCCGTAATGGTCGAACACACTGTAGATCAGGCCACTGCCCTGGGTGGCGGTGAGGAACTCGGTACGGAAGCCGATCAGGCCGCGCGAAGGCAGGATGTAGTCCAGGCGCACCCGGCCCTTGCCGTCGGGCATCATGTTCTTCAGGTCGCCGCCGCGGGCGCCGAGCTTTTCCATGACCGCGCCCTGGTGCTGTTCCTCCACGTCCACGGTGACCTGCTCGAAGGGCTCGTGGCGCTCGCCATCCACCTCCCGGCAGATGACCTCGGGGCGGGACACGCCCAGCTCGTAGCCCTCGCGGCGCATGTTCTCGATCAGCACCGACAGGTGCAGCTCGCCACGGCCGGAGACGCGGAAGCGATCCGGGTCATCGGTATCCTGTACGCGCAGGGCCACGTTGTGCAGCAGCTCGCGCTGCAGGCGTTCGCGGATCTGGCGCGAGGTGACGTATTTGCCGTCCTTGCCGGCGAAGGGCGAGGTGTTGACCTGGAAGGTCATGCTCACCGTCGGCTCGTCCACGGACAGGGGCACCAGTGCCTCCACGGCGCTGGGATTGCACAGGGTGTCGGAGATATTCAGTCCCTCGACGCCGGTGAAGGCGATGATTTCGCCGGCCGTGGCCTCCGGCACCTCGATGCGCTCCAGGCCCAGGAAGCCGAAGATCTGCAGGATGCGCCCGTTGCGGCGTTTTCCGCTGTGGTCGACGACGGTAATCGGGGTATTGGTCTTGACGCGGCCACGGGTGATGCGACCGATGCCGATGACGCCCACATAGCTGTTGTAGTCCAGCTGCGAGACCTGCATCTGGAACGGGCCCTCCATGTCCACCTGCGGCGGGTGCACCTTGTCGACAATGGTCTGGAACAGAGGGGTCATGTCACCCTCGCGTACCGAGGAATCCAGGCCGGCGAAACCGTTCAGGCCGGAGGCATAGATCACGGGGAAATCCAGCTGTTCGTCGGTGGCGCCCAGGCGGTCGAACAAGTCGAAGGTCTGGTCCAGCACCCAGTCGGGGCGGGCGCTGTCGCGGTCGACCTTGTTGATGACCACGATGGGGTGCAGGCCACGGGCCAGCGCCTTCTGGGTCACGAAGCGGGTCTGCGGCATGGGGCCGTCGACGGCATCCACCAGCAGCAGCACCGAATCCACCATGGACAGCACGCGCTCCACCTCGCCGCCGAAATCGGCATGGCCGGGGGTGTCGACGATATTGATGTGGTACTCGCCCCAGTTGATGGCGGTGTTCTTGGCCAGGATCGTGATGCCGCGCTCCCGCTCCAGGTCATTGGAGTCCATGGCGCGCTCTTCCAGCTGGGCACGCTCGTCGAGGGTGTCGGACTGTTTGAGCATCTGGTCGACGAGGGTGGTCTTGCCATGGTCGACATGGGCGATGATGGCGATATTACGGAGCTTTTCGATCACGGGGGTGTACCTGGCGGACGGCGGATGGTTGAAAGCCGGCCATTATAGCGGAGAATGCCGATTCTCGTGCGGATATTTGCGTGCTCCCGGTTCCTAAATGCGGCCGTGCCGGGTGGCGCTGGCGTAACGCCCGGGATGCGGGGGCAATTTGTTGTATTTACTTGGTTTTCACTAGC
>JAIVHA010000124.1 GCA_020201295.1 Lysobacteraceae bacterium
GTAACCGATAACTGGACCCGCAACTGGCAGGCCAGTATCGCCGTCAAGATCACGGCCATCGTAATCTGGGCGATCATCCTGATCGCCTTTGTGCTGTCCATTTTCCTGCTCAAGGATCTCGACAAGGAAATCCAGTCGGACTATGAGTTGAAGGCGGACCAGATTGCCTACCAGATCGCCATGCTGTGGGCAGAGGCCAATTCCCTTAGCGATGAACAACTCGGGCTGGAATTGCGTGCCCGCTTCGAGGGCCTGGGTTTCACCGGGCTGGTGCTAAGCGCTGGCCACGAGAGCATGCAGGTGGGCCGCATCCAGGGCTATCCCGATTCGGTTTTCAGGCGCATCCCCATGTCACGCGAGGATGCTATGCCCGTGGACGTGCGCGCCTACTATCCCGACCCTCATGTCCTGGCCCGGGAGCAGCGCAATCACCTTACCATCGGACTGTTCTCGGTGCTGCTGGTCTTCGGTATCTTCATTACCTGGGCCACGCGTATCGTCCTGCACCGTCCCTTGCAGGCACTGATGACCGCCATTCGTGCGATTTCCGACGGTGATCAGAAGGTACGCTTCGACACCAACCGGCAGGATGAATTCGGCACTCTGTCGCGATTTTTCAATGCCATGCTCGATCAGCTCATGCGGCAGAAGGAGGCCCTGCAACAAGCGCTGGACGAAGCCGAATCGGCCAGCCGTTCCAAGAGCGCCTTCCTGGCCAATATGAGCCACGAGTTGCGCACACCGCTCAACGCCATCATCGGCTACAGTGAAATGCTGCAGGAAGATGCTGCCGAACTTGGCAATACCCGCTCGGTGCAGGACTTGCAACGCATACATACGGCCGGACGACACCTGTTGACCCTGATCAACGGTATCCTGGATCTGTCCAAGATCGAGGCCGGCAAGATGCAACTCGATGAGGATCGCTTCGAAGTGGAAGGCATGGTGCGGGATGTGGTCGCCACCCTCAAGCCCATCATGGATGGCAATCAAAATGACCTGGTGGTGCATTGTGAGCCCGACCTGGGTGTCATGGAATCGGACGAGACGAAGCTGCGCCAGACCCTGTTCAATCTGCTGGGCAACGCGGCCAAGTTTACCGACCAGGGTACCGTGACCCTGGAGGTCAGCCGCCATGGCCACGCCGGAGAGGACTGGCTGCGCTTCGTGGTCAAGGATACCGGTATCGGGATACCCGAGGATCAGATGTCACGCCTGTTCCAGGATTTCAGCCAGATCGACAGTTCATCCTCGCGCAAGTATGGTGGCACCGGCCTGGGACTTGCCATCAGTCGCCGCTATTGCCAGATGATGGGAGGCGATATCGAGGCCACCAGCCGGGTCGGGGAAGGTTCCACCTTCGTGGTGCGACTGCCGGCGGTTTCTCCGACGCTGCGTGCTGCCGTGCCAGCGGAACCTGCGGTGGCCGTCGAATCCATCGTGACAGAGGCGCCGGCTCCCGCTCCAGCCCGTATCCCGGCTGGCGCGCGGCGCATCCTGGTAATCGACGACGATCCTGGCACGCGGGAATTGCTTGGCCGTTATCTTGCCCAACCGGGGGTGGAAGTGTCGCAGGCCTCCACCGGCGAAGAGGGGATTGCCCGTGCGCGCCAGGAGCTGCCGGATCACCTTGAAGGAAGACCCCGCTTTGCGGCAGATCCCGGTGGTCGTGGTGAGCATGGAGGATTTCAGCGATGAGTGGCGCGAGGCCGGTGCCGCCGCGTTTCTCACCAAGCCAGTGGATCGAAACCGGCTGGGTGAACTGGTGCAGGCCTGCCTGCTTCCGGAAGGAGACGGTTCCGTGCTGCTGGTGGATGACAACGATGGGACTCGCGCCCTCATTGCCCGCACCCTGCAGGAAGCGGGGCTACCCGTCATCGAGGCGGAAGACGGTATCCGCGCCCTGGAACTGATGCGTCGCCATATGCCTTCCCTGGTGCTGACCGACATCATCATGCCGCGCATGAACGGTTTCGATTTCCTCGACGAAATCCATCGGGATCCCGCCCTGCGTGATATTCCCGTGGTGGTGATGACGGCCCTGGATCTTTCGGAGCAGGATCGGGCCCGCCTGTCCGGGCGGGCGTACTGGGTAATGGAGAAAAATCCCGATATGCGTGCCGAGATTCTCAAGCAGATTCGTGGTTGCAGGAAGGCGACGGGCGCGTGGCCGGACGGGAGTGTGTGATGGCCAGAATTCTGGTGGTGGAAGATAACAAAATGAACCGGGACATGCTGTGCCGGCGTCTGGAACGCAGGGCGTTCGAAGTGCAGACTGCCGTGGACGGCCGACAGGGCGTGGATATGGCCCAGGTGGATAGGCCTGATCTCATCCTGCTCGATATCGATCTGCCGGTCATGGATGGCTGGGAAGCGATCAGGATCCTCAAGACTACCGATGTCACACAAGCCATTCCGGTAATCGCCCTGACCGCGCATGCCATGACCAGCGATCGTGAGCGGGTCTTTGCCGCGGGCTTCGATGAATACGGCACCAAGCCCGTGGAGTTCGATACCCTGATGGATAAGATCCAGACACTGCTGGCTGTCAGGGCCGGCTGAAAAGAAACGCCCGCCATGTCGAATGGCGGGCGTTTCCATGGGTACCATCGGAACCCGGCGCGCAACACCGCGCCGGTGACCGATAAACCGAGACAGGACTACTCGGCGACGTTGCTTTCTTCCATGGTTTCGAAGGCGCTGAATTCCGAACGGTCCAGGTAGCCATCATCCTTCTTCTCGATCTGATCCCACACGGCGCTCAGCTGGGTATCCCGGCTGGCTTCAGTGGAGCTGATACGGCCATCACCGTCCAGGTCCAGTTTCTGGAAGCGCTCGCTGGTGCCTTCCGCGGCAAAGGCGGCAGAGGCCAGCAGCAGGGAAGCGAGGAAGGTAATGCCTTTGATGTGAATGCTCATAACGATCTCCGGTGATAGTGGATTAGTGTTTGTGCATCCATACCACTGCATGCTGCGTGCCAGTGAAAGTCGCTGCTTGTAAAATCATTTGGTTACAGATACTTTATGAACCATTGAACGAAATCAGCAGGTGATGGTTTGTCGCTCTGGGGTGACGAGGATTCAGTCAGATCGGCTAACTCTATGATTAATCAAAATATAGTTTGTTGCCAGACGGCAACAGCACAGCGTACATTAAGGGAAGGGGTAATACGGCCGCTACGGTATGGGCAGTAACAGATGGATGAGGGTTTGCGGATGACGTTTCCCAGGTTAGTTTTGCGGCTTCTGGCAGTTGCTCCGTATCTGGCAGTGATGCCGGCAGTGGGCGGTGAATTCGATACCCGGATTCCCATGAGCAGTGGCGGGGCCGCCACTTTCTACGTACAGGGTCAGCTGGGCGACCTGGGCACCACCGATTTCATGGTGGATACCGGTTCCGGCTACATGACCATCAACCAGGC
>JAIVHA010000161.1 GCA_020201295.1 Lysobacteraceae bacterium
CCATAGACCCGCTCGTAGATGCGCGGCACGGAAATGAGCACCGTGGGCCGCAACTGGCGCAGGTCCTCGGCCAGGGTCTGCACGGAGCGGGCATAGGCCACCTGGGCGCCCACGAGCATGGGCAGGTAGTAGCCGCCGGTGCGTTCCAGGGTATGGGACAGGGGCAGGAAGGACAGGAACAGGTCGTCTGCGTTGAAGTCGGCACACAGGCTGGAGGCATGGGCATTGAACAGCAGGTTGCGATGGCTGAGCATCACCCCCTTGGGCCGCCCCGTGGTGCCGGAGGTGTAGACGATGGTGGCCAGCTCGCCAGGGTCCGTCTCGCGGGTCTGCAGCTCGCCCTGCAGGCCGAACAGCCAGTCGGACAGGGCGTCGAGCCGATCATCGTCGGGTTTGTCGTCGACATCGATGGTATGGACCGAGACGATACGCTGCAGGCCGTCGAGCCGCTCGCGCAGCTCCAGCAGGCGCCGCCACTGCAGGCGTCCTTCCACCACCAGCAGCTTCACACCCGCTTCCTGCAGGATATAGGCGACATTGTCCGGCCGGTCGTCGGTGTACAGGGGCACGCTCACCAGCCCCAGGCCGGCGCAGGCCTGGTCGCACACCACCCACTCACGACAGTTACGCAGCATGATGGCCACCCGGTCGCCGGGCTGCAGGCCTTCCTTCAACAGAGCCTGCTGCCAGCGCGCCACCTCCGTGGCCACGTCACGCCAGCTGCTGCCGACCCAGGCCTGCTTGGCGACATCGTACTGGCGGTAGGCCACGGTATCGGGTGAGCGCCCTACCCGCTCGCGGAACAGGCCGGCGAGGGTACCGGCCTGTTCCGGTGTAATGGCGGACGGGGCGTCGGACATAAAGACTCCTCGGGGAAACCGGTATCTGCCCGAACGACACTTGCCTGAACACCGTCGTTTCCGCAAAGGCGGGAATGTCGTAATACCGAATACTGGACTGCGCAAGTGCCACTCAGTAGCTGCCCTATCTTCCACGAAGAAGCGGGCAAAATACAACCTTCCCGGGTGAAATGCTGAGGCGACCGTACTCGAAAATTAGGGAAGCTCTGATTTATTCGTCATTGCGAGGATGCCTTGACCCGAAGGGTAAGGTACCCATGATGAAGCCCGAAGGGATTCTATGGGCCAGGAGCGACGCGGCAATCTCCAACCGATTGATTCTACGGTGCGAGATTGCCACGCTTCGCTCGCAATGACGAGAATATTCGAATTAAACAGAGCTTCCTTAGAAGTTCTCGGCCTCGATTTCCTGATAGACGTAGCTGATCACCTTCCCCAGCTCGTCGAAGTTATGCCAATCCCTGAATTCCGCCAGCTCCGCGCTGACCTGTTCCTTCATTTCGTAATCGGCAAGTCCCTGTTCGTAGTATTTCGTGACCGCGGCGCGAAGCTTTTCAAGAAAGCGCAGGGAGGCCTCCGGCAACTCGCGGCCACCACTCTGGCCGTGGCCCGGGATGAACAGTGTCGATGGCCCTTCCAGCAGGGTCCTGATGGCCGTGATGCTGCCCTTGAAGCTTGCGTCCTGCGGCACATCCGAATTCGGCACGCGCCGGGCAGCGATGATGTCGCCGAAAAACAGGCCGGCGTCGTCGACGACTTCTATCATCAGGTCGTGGTCCGTATGCGCCCGACCGGTGTGGTGTATGCGCAGGGTGAGGCCGTCGAGGGTCAGGACCTCGCCACCACTGAGCCCGACATTCGGACCCACGACCCTGGTCCCCTCGATCGCATTCCCGGTCATCTCCATGAACTGCTTGATCCAGACTGCGCCCTCACCTGTATTGACACGTTCGATCATGCGTTCGTGGGCATAGATCGGAACCTCGGGATAAAGCTCGCGGATACCCTGATTGCCGAGCCAATGGTCGCCATGGACGTGCGTATTGAACACGGCAACGACCGGTTTATCCGATAGCGCACGGACCTTCTTCAGCAGTTCCTTGCCGATTTCCGCGCTGCTGCCGGGGTCGACGATGATCACGCCATTGTCGGTCAGGATTGCCGCCGGATTGTTCATGAAGCCGCGGCTCACGGGATTGGGCAGATCCTGCGTACCCTGCACGACATAGATGTGCGGACTGATCCGCTCCAGGGGGATGTGTTCGATGGAGGATGGTGTTTGTGGATCGTGAGCCCAGACAGGGGCGTGTACCGCGCATAGCATGACGACAGCCGTGACGAGCTTGTTCATGTTGCTCTCCCCTTGCCGATAATGGAATCAGCGCCCATTCCGGCGCAATCCTTCCCGCACGATAACAGAATCCAGCCTCCTGTGTTCACGGAAGCAAGTAAGGACCCGGCAGGGGACAGCGGTTCAGGGGATGGGGGGATCGGTCACGAAGGCGATGCGGGCGATGCCCGCGCGCTGCGCCACGGCCATCACCTCGGCCAGCCGCTCGTAAGGCGTGGCGCGATCGGCGCGCAGCTGCAGTTCCGGCGCGGGGCCGCTGGCCCGCGCCAGGTCCTCCAGTTGTACCCCGAGGCTCTCCAGGGCGATCTCTGTCTCATCCAGAAACAGCCTGCCCTCGGCGTCGATGGCGAGCCGCAGGGTACGCGGCTCTTCCTCCACCGGGCTGGCCTCCACCCGCGGCAGGTCGATGGGCAGGGCCTGGTGGAACAGCGGCGCGGTGATGATGAAGATGACCAGCAGCACCAGCATGATGTCCACCAGCGGGATCATGTTGATCTCCGCCATGGGCTGGCCGCTGCTCACCGGGCTGTCGTTGTAGCGGAAGGCCACGGCTTATCCCGGCTGCCGGGTCATGGCGCGCAGCGGGGTCACCGTGCCTCCACGATCCAGGCGCACGCCGGCCACCAGGTAGGCATGCAGGCTGTGGGCGAAGCCGTCCAGCTGCGCCAGCACCAGGCGGTTGGCGCGCGTGAAGGCGTTGTAGGCCAGCACCGCGGGGATGGCCACGAACAGGCCCGCCGCCGTCATGATCAGCGCCTCGCCCACCGGTCCCGCCACCTTGTCCAGCACCACCTGCGACGCCCCCGACAGGGCAATGAGGGCATGGTAGATGCCCCACACGGTGCCGAACAGGCCGACGAAGGGGGCCGTGGCGCCCACCGAGGCGAGACTGGTGAGGCCGCGCTCCACCCGCGCCTGGGCAAAGACGATGGACTGCTGCAGGGTGCGGCCGATGAATTCGCTGGCATCCACGCCAGCGCCGATGCCGGCCGCGGACTGCTCTTCCCAGGCCTGGGCGGCCAGCACCGCGTCGGTGGCCACGCCCGAGAACACGCCGCTGCCGTCGGCGGCGCGGATGGACTCCAGCGCCGTGCTGCGCGACTCCGCCTGCCAGAATTCCTTGAGGGCGCGCGCCGTGGCACGCCGGTAGCGCCACTGGGCCATCGCCTTGCCGATGATGATGTACCAGCTCAATACCGACATCAGCAGCAATACCGCCGCCGCAAGCTGGATGACCAGGTCGGCCTGGGTCCAGAAATGTTCAACACCCGATACTGTGTTCATCATTCACCTTCAGGAAACCACTGGTTGGCGGGCAAGACCCATCCCGTAGGAGCGGGCTCTGCCCGCGAACGGCCGATGAAAAACCGTTCGCGGGCAGAGCCCGCTCCTACGGTTGGCACGCGATATGGGTAAGCATTCATAAACCGTCATTCCATCTGGAACAGGATGGGTACCAGCACGCTGGCGGCGATGGCCTCGTCGCCGCGCCGCGCCGGCACGAAGCGCCAGCGTTGTACCGCCTCGCGCGCGGCTGCGTCCAGGCGCGCATAGCCACTGCCCTTGTGGATCTCCACCTGCTGCGGCAGGCCGCGGGCATCCACCTGTACCTGTAGCAGTACCCGGCCCTGTTCGCCGCGGCGCCGGGACGCGCGCGGATACGCGGGTGCGGGGTTGTTGAGATAGGCCGCATCGAAACGCACCGCCGTTACTACCGCCGGGGCCGGGGGCGCCGCGACGCGCGGCTCCACGAGTTCCACCGGGGCCGGGGCCGGCGCCACGGGCGCGACAGGCCGGGGCACGGGCGGCCTGGCCAGCGGCTCGGGAGGGCGTACCGGCGGGGCCAGTGCCGGCTCCACGGGGACTTCCGGCACCTGGGTCACGGGTTCCTGCTCCGGCGTCGGCGCCGGCCGCTCGATCACCCGTACCGCCATGCGGATCGGCTCGGACTCGGGTGGCGGTCGCGATGGCAGCTGCCACAGGGCCAACAGGAACAGGCCATGCAGGCCCAGCACCACCGCAAGGCGAACCAACCGCCGCGGTGGCGATTCCTCCACCGGCACCCCGGGCACGGCAAAATCCGCAGCACGCAACAACATTGCCGTTCTGTACTGCAGATGGCGTGCCATCGGGCAGCCATATCGGCTAGGCAAAGCCGGGCAGCCGTCATGCTCGCGAATGCGGGCATCCAGGTGTTTGATCTTATGGATTCCCGCCTACGCGGAAATGACGCGGACGGGGATGGGCAGAGGTCCCCCGGCGAGGGGGGCAAGCAGGAAAAACATCCCGGAGTGCGTTATATCCCACAGGCACTGCGGCATATGCCACAGTCCAGACCTACCCCGGCAATTGCACCCGAATGCGCGCCCCGCTCAGGTCGGGGCTTTGGTCGATGCTCACCGTCCCGCCATAGGCGGTAACGATGTCGCACACCACCGCCAAGCCGATGCCCTGGCCGGGCAGGGTGCTGTCGGCACGCACGCCGCGACCGAGCACGGCATCGCGCTGGTCCTCGGGGATACCGGGGCCATCGTCCTCCACCTGGAGTTCCAGCCCGGTCCCGTCCGCGCGTGGCGCGGCCTGGATGAGCACGCGTGTCCTGGCCCATTTGCAGGCGTTGTCGAGCAGATTGCCGCACAGCTCCATGAGGTCCGCCTCGTCGGCGCGCAAGTGCAGCTCCGCCGGATCGACCCGCAGTTCCAGCCGCAGCCCGCGTTGGCCATAAACCTTGCCCAGGCTCTGCCGCAGGCGTTCCAGCAGCGGCGCGATGGGCACCGGCTGCAGCAGGGCGCTGCGCCCCGAAGTGGCGGCGCGCTGCAACTGGTAGGCGACGATCTGGTCCATGCGGCCGGTCTGTTCGCGGATCAGTTCCTGGATCTCCTCGCGGCTCGATTGCGCATCCTGGCCGCCGCGCAGGATGGCGAGCGGGGTCTTGAGACTGTGAGCCAGGTCGGCGAGGCCATCGCGATAACGCTGCAGGCGGCCCCGCTCGCTGCGCAGCAGGGCGTTGAGGTTGACGGTGAGTCCCTGCAACTCGCGCGGGTAGTGGCCACCGAGATCCTCGCGGGTGCCCGCCTCCACCGCCGCCAGGTCGCGCTCCACCTGGCGCAACGGCCGCAGCCCCCAGCGCAGCACCAGCACCAGGGCCAGCAGCAGGCCCAGCGCCAGGGCGGCAAACCAGGTCCACAAACTGTGGCGGAACTCCGCCAGCTGGGCCTGGTAGCTGGCCGGATCCTCGGTGACGCTGAAGGTGAAATCCAGGCTGGACGACTCCTGCTCCCAGCGCACGCCGAAGGCCAGCTGGAAGCCTTCACCGTCGCCGTCCACCCGCACCTGCCGGAAACGCCACTCCCCCGGTGGCAGCGAGGGCGGGTCGGGAAGCTCCTGCAGCAACTGCGAGGGAGAACGCCAGACGGTCGCCGCATCGCGGTGCTGTAACACCTGCGCGTAGAGACCGGAACCGGGGCGCTGGAAACGCTCCTCCGGCAGGCGCTCGGGCAGGACCAGGCGATCGTCGGCATCCAGGTCCGCCGCCGCCAGCAGGCCGTAAATCTGGGCCTGCAGGCGCTCCTGCACCGCGGCGCTGGCGGAATCGCGGAAGGCACGCTCCAGGGTCCAGCCCGCCAGGCCGAGGAACAGCGCCAGCACCAGCAGCGCCGCCAGGGTGACGCGCGCATAGAGCGAGTGCATCAGGTCTCCCCGCGCGCCAGGGTGAAGCGGTAGCCGCGGCCGCGCAGGGTTTCGATGGGATTGAGCGTGCCGTCCGGGTCCAGCTTGGCGCGCAGGCGGCGGATGAACACCTCGATGACATTGCTGTCGCGGTCATGGTCTTCTTCGTACAAGTGCTCGGTGAGTTCGGTCTTGGATACCACCTCGCCGCTGTGCAGCATCAGGTATTCGAGCACGCGGTACTCGTAGCCGGTCAGCTCCACCGGCGCGCCATCACGCTGCAGCGTCTGGGCCGTGGTGTCCAGCACCAGTGGCCCGCACTGCAGGCTGGCCCGGGTCCAGCCGGCGGCGCGCCGTACCAGGGCGCGCAGGCGCGCCAGCAGTTCCTCCACCTCGAAGGGCTTGACCAGGTAGTCGTCGCCGCCCGCTTCCAGGCCTTCCACCTTGTCCTGCCAACGACCGCGCGCGGTGAGGATAATGATGGGAAAGGTCCGGCCGCGGGCGCGCAGCTGGCGGATGACCTCGATACCCGGGAGTTTCGGCAGGCCCAGGTCCACCACGGCGACATCGATGGGGTATTCGCTGCCGGCGTACAGGCCCTCCTCGCCATCGGCGGCGACGTCCACCACGTGGCCTTCGTGCCGCAGCCGTTCCTGCAGCTTGTTGCGCAGCGCCGCCTCGTCCTCGATGAGCAGGATGCGCATGTTCAGCGCGCCTCCAGGTTCAGGATGCGCACCCGGCCGTCGGGGGTGAGTACCTTGATGCGGTAGCGCGTCTCGCCGTTGGTTGGGTAGCGCTCGGCGGACAGCACCTGGCCGCCGGTGCGACGCCGCGCCTCGGCCGCCGCGGCGGCCAGGCCCGGGTCCGCATCTCCCCGTGCATCGTTGCGGGCCAGCAGCAAGGCGGGCAGCGACAGGGCCGGTGCGAACGCCGGCGCGGCCTGCGCCGCCGGCAGCGGGCCGGCCAACAATACCAGCAACAGAAAGAACCTCATACGCATCCCGTGTATCCCGAAAGTACCTGTGGGGATCATACAACCCGTTTCATGGTCGTCACAGGGTAGAGGACGTGAACTGAACCGGGCCTGAACCACACAAGGGCGTTGCCTCACCATTCGCCGTAGGAGCGGCCTCTGGCCGCGAACCGGCGTGGGTGGGCACACCATTCGCGGCCAGAGGCCGCTCCTACAGGGGCCAGGTCCGCATGTTTTTGATCCCGTTCAGGCGCCATTCAGCTTGCCATTGCTAGCCTGCAACCATCCAGCAAGACCGCTGGTAACCGATTCGGCACAGCAAAGGCCGGAACCGGATCAGATGAAAGGAGACAGACCATGAACAAGATCCAGAAAACCCTCATCGGCACGGTCCTGGGCGGTGCACTGTTGACCCTGACGCCCCTGGCCATGGCCGACCGCTACGTCAACAACCACTACTACGGCGGCCATGCGCCTGCCTACCAGCAGCAGCACCCGGTGCACCAGAGACATCCGAGGTACAAGCAGCGCCAGCGTGAAGTGGTGCACCATCACTACTACCATGCGCCGCCGGTGCGGGAGCGGGTCGTGGTAGTGCAACCGCCACGACACCACTACGACCATGCGCCGCAATACCAGTACGATCGTGGCCCGTCCTATGATCGTGACCCGTCCTATGGTCATGTGGCCAGCGGCCACTACCAGTCGCACACGCCGATGATCCTCGGCGGCATCATCGGCGGGGGGA
>JAIVHA010000283.1 GCA_020201295.1 Lysobacteraceae bacterium
GTTCGGCATTGAACGCCTCGCCCATGCGATCGATGGCCTGCCCCCGCCAGCGGACCTCGCCCTCGGCGGGCCGGCTCAGGCCACAGAGGATGCGCAACAGGCTGGTCTTGCCGCTGCCGTTGTGGCCCTCCACCTGCAGGGCCTCCCCGGCCGCCAGGGTGAAGCCGAGCCCCGAGAACAACAGCCGGTCGCCGCGCCGGCAAGCCAGGGCCTCCACCTCCAGCCCGGCCAGGGCCGGGTCCGGAAGCTGGCTGTCCCCGGTTTTCATGGCAACGGCATGGTCCATGCGACAATCCTCTCAAGCGCTCACTCACGCATCCCGGGTAGCATACTGGGCTTGCGGCGCTGGCATAGTAATTGATGTGGATCAAACTGTCACATGCGGAGGGACCCGGGCAGATGACGGGCCCTGAATGCGCTTGCCCATACCCGCCGGGAAAACGGGCCGGAACAAGGGGCACGGCAGGGAAGGAATTGGCGGAGAGGCAGTCCGCTAACTACTGATCCACCACCATCCATGTAGCTCCATTCAATCATTCTATTTCAGTTAGTTATAGTCCTTTACAGTCCGCCATAGTCTGTTACAATCCATGTCAATTGGGGGACCGTTTGGGGGCTGGTCCTCCTCAAGCACTTGCGGGAGGACATGCGATGGCCACCAACATTCACCGACTCAAACCGCGCAAGGTAGCAACTGCCGGACCTGGAACGTATGAGGATGGCGCTGGGCTTCGCCTGGTGGTGTCAGAGAGGGGCGCACGGAAATGGGTGCTACGCTTCACCATCCACGGCAAGCGCCGGGAGATGGGCCTGGGCAGCTATCCGGACGTGGGCATTACGGAAGCCCGCAATAAAGCACGCGCCTACCGCAAGATGGCCAAGGAGGACGGCATCGACCCCATTGAGGCACGGCGCGCCCAGCCGGAGAGCATCCCCACCTTCACCACCTGTGCGGCCCGCTACATCCGAGCGCACCGGCACGGCTGGAAGAACGCCAAGCACGCCCGGCAGTGGGTGAGAACCCTCAAGACCTACGCACGCCCGGTGATTGGCGCCAAGACTGTGGATACGGTCTCCACCGAGAATGTGCTGAAGATCCTTTCCCCAATCTGGACCACCAAGACCGAAACCGCCAAGCGGGTACAGGGTCGCGTGGAGAACATCCTGGATTATGCAGCCGCCCACAAATACCGCGACCCACTGAACCCGGCCCGCTGGCGCGGTCACCTGGACAAACTGCTACCGAAACCCACCAGGGTGAAGAAGGTCAATCATCACCCCGCCATGCCCCATGGTGAAGTGCACGCCTTCATGGCGGAGCTGGCAGCCAGCGACAGCATATCGGCCCTTGCGCTGCGGTTCCTGGTCCTCACCGCCACCCGGACGAGAGAGGCGCTAGGGGCCCAATGGTCGGAGATCGACCTGGAGGCCGCTGCATGGACGATTCCCGCCGAACGGATGAAGGCGCGGCGTGAGCATCGAGTACCCCTGTCTGATGCTGCTGTGGCAGTCCTCAAGGCCGTTCCTCAGGTCGCAGGCAACCCCCACGTATTCCCGGGCAATCGCCACGGCCGGCCGCTGTCGAACATGGCGCTGCTGCAGTTGATGCGTGGCATGGGATACGGAGTTGAAGGCTCCCGCGGCAAGTACGTACCACACGGCTTCCGCTCCAGCTTCCGGGACTGGTCAGGGGAGGTATCTAGCTTCCCGCGAGACGTGGCGGAAATGGCATTGGCCCACGCCATCGAGAACAAGGTAGAAGCCGCCTATCGACGCGGTGACCTGTTCGCCAAGCGCACGAAGATGATGCAGGCATGGGCGGGGTACTGCGAACCAAAAACCAGCACGAAAGTAGTCACCATCAACCCTAAAGCAAAGCCCTCACGAAAAGGAGCAAGGCCATGAGCGAAAATGAAGAACGCGAGCAAATGATCCGCGC
>JAIVHA010000162.1 GCA_020201295.1 Lysobacteraceae bacterium
ACGCTGGCCGGCGCCCACGTTGCGCAGGGAACCAAACACGAAGGGCACCGCCAGGAACAGCATTACCAGGCCCGCCAGGGGAGCACTGAGCCGCAACCACAGCGCCAGCTGGTGGCGTTCCGCCTCCAGGCCATTGCTGGCCAGGTACTCGATGTAGCGCCGCAGTTCCCGCACCGACATGCTTTCGGGTTCCAGTACCACCACGTCCAGCACCCCCGGCATCATGAGCTGCGTCCATTCTGCCCGTTCCTCACGGCTGGCTTGCACGCTGGCGGACTCGAAACGGCTCGTATGGACCCGATCCATCTCCCAGATGCCTTCCCGGTGCCGCGCACGGGCGATGCGGGTGGCACTCTCGAGATGATGGTCGGCGTCGAGTTCGTAGACAAATACACCCTGCAGGTCACCAGGATCGTCCATGCGGCGAATATGGATGAAGCGGTTTTCATCCCGGATCCAGTAGCCGTGCCGGCTCTGGAAGGTGGTGCGGTCATGGAGCGCCTGTTCGCGCAGCGCCTGCCCCTGCCGGTCCGCCTCGGGGGCGACGAATTCCCCCAGCAGGGTGGTCACGGCCAGCATCAGGACCCCCACCTGCAGCACCGAGGCGATCACCCGCCGCACGGAAAAGCCCGCCGCGCGCATGGCCACCAGTTCGCTGTTGGAGGCGAGCATACCCAGGCCCATGAGGCTGCCCAGCAGGGCGGCCATGGGGAACAGTTCATGGATCCGGCGCGGGATGGTGAGGATGATGTAGGCCAGCGCGTCCAGGGCGTGGTAATTGCCGCGGCCGATGTCGCCCACCTCCCCGATGAAGGAAAAAAACACATCCAGGGTCAGCACCACCAGCAAGGCGATCAGGGTGCCGCCCAGCACCACGCGGGCGATGTAGCGATCCAGGATGCCCATCAGCATCATGTCCGCACCCACAGGCGCCGCAGCCGCGCCCATTGCAGCAACAGCACCCCCAGCAGTATCGGCAGCAGGTGCACCCACCAGATGCCGATGATCGGTGGCAAGGCGCCCTGCTCCAGCCAGACCCGCGCGGTACCCATCAGGTTGTAGTAGATGATGAACGCCAGCACCCCCACGGCCAGCCGGCCATAGCGCCCCTGGCGCGGCGTGGTGCGACACAGGGGTACGGCCATGAACACCAGCACCAGGGCCGCCACCGGCACCGACAGGCGCCACTGCAGCTCCGCCTGTTCGCGGCGGTCGCGGGACCCCCACAGCGCATGGCTGGGGGTGGCGTCCTCCTTGCGGAAGCCACTGGCCGGACCCGGTTCCAGCAGCACGCCGTGCTGGCGAAATTCCAGCACCTGGTAGTCGGCCTGGCCCGGCAACCCCTCGTAGCGCCTACCATCCACCAGCACCAGGAAACGATCACCGGTATCGGCATCCCAGGTCTGGTAGGCGCGATCGGCCACGATCACCCGCTCGACGCCCTCGTCGCGGGCATGCACGAACACCTTTTCCATGGAGGCGCGGTCGCGGGAGATGGATTCGGCATAGAACACCAGGGCGCCGCCGCGAATCTCCTTGAAGCGCCCGGCGCCGACACCGCTGATATCGGCGGTCTGCTGCGCCTGCGTGCGCACCTCGTAACCCAGGGCGGCGGTGTGAGGCACCAGGTAGAGGGCGGCCCAGCCCAGGACCAGGGCCGCCACCAGGGCCAGGGCCATGAGCGGCCGGTAGAGCCGGGCGGTGCCCACCCCGCAGGCGGCCAGGGCGACCATCTCGCTGTCCTTGTAGAGGCGCCCCAGGCCCAGCATGACCCCCAGGAACAGGGCCAGGGGCATGATGAATACCAGGAATTCCACGGACTTCAGGCCCAGCAGGCGAAACACCGCGGCGCCCGGCAACTCGCCGGCGGCGGCCTGGGCCAGGTAGCGGGACAGGCGCGCGCTCACCAGGATCAGCCACAGCACCAGGGTCACGGCCAGCCAGGTGAGCACCACCTCGCGCACCAGATAGCGATCGATTATCGAGCCCAAGGCCGTCCGTCCTGCTGAATGAAAATCATCAATGTTTCCCGTACACTGCGAGTCCTGCCGGGCCCGTCCCGGCGGTCGGCGGCGAGAGCCTGGCTACCCTATACCAGGCATCCGGCCCGCTGCAAATCGATTCATGCGGTTCAGGGGAGAAGCGGTCATGCATTTCAACGTCAAGAGCGGCAGTCCGGAAAAACAGCGTGGCGCCTGCCTCGTGGTGGGTGTGCACGAACCCCGCCACCTGAGTGACGCGGCAAAGGCGCTGGACGCGGCCAGCGACGGGGCCCTGACCGCCATTGTGCGCCGTGGCGACCATGACGGCCAAGCCGGTGAGACCCTGATGCTGCATAACCTGCCCGGCCTGGCCTGCGAGCGCGTGCTGCTGGTGGGCCTGGGCAAGAAAGGTGAGTTTCACGACGCCGCCTACCGCAGGGCCTGCGCCACGGCCGCCAGCGCCCTGGACAAGAGCGGCGCCACCGAGGCCATCAGCTATCTGGCCGACCTGCCCCTGAAGGGTCGCGATATCTACTGGAAGGCGAGCCAGGCCGTGGTCGCCAGTGCCAGTGCCTGCTACCGCTTCGACGAGACCAAGAGCAAAAAGGAAGCCCCGAAACGGCCTCTCAAGAAACTGACCCTGGCCCTGGCCGAACGCAGCGCAGTGCCGGAAGGCGAACGGGGGCTGCGCGACGGCCAGGCCATCGCCAACGGCATGGCCCTGGCGCAGCGGCTGGGCAACCTGCCCGGGAACATCTGCACCCCGAACTTCCTCGCCGAGCAGGCCCGCGCGCTGGGCAAGGCCCATTGCAAGCTCAAGGTGGACGTGCTGGAGGAGAAGGACATGGAGAAGCTGGGCATGGGCGCCCTGCTTGCCGTGGCGCGCGGCAGCCGTCAGCCCGCCAAGCTCATCGTCATGCATTACAAGGGCGCGGCCCGGGACGAACGGCCCGTGGTGCTGGTGGGCAAGGGCGTCACCTTCGACTCCGGCGGCATCTCCCTGAAACCCGGCGCGGCCATGGATGAAATGAAGTTCGATATGTGCGGTGCCGCTGGCGTGATGGGCACCCTGCAAGCCTGTTGCGAGCTGGAGTTGCCGCTCAACCTGGTGGTCATCGTACCGGCCACGGAGAACCTGCCCGACGGCCTGGCCACCAAGCCCGGCGACGTGGTGACCAGCATGTCCGGCCAGACCATCGAGATCCTCAATACCGATGCGGAAGGACGACTGGTCCTGTGCGACGCCCTCAGCTACGCGGCCCGTTTCGAGCCGGCCCTGATCGTCGACGTGGCCACCCTTACCGGCGCCTGCGTGGTGGCCCTGGGCAAGCATGCCAGCGGCCTGCTCGGCAATCACGAGCCGCTGATCCACGCCCTGCTCAAGGCCGGCCAGAGCAGCGGCGACCGCGCCTGGCAGATGCCCCTGTGGGAGGAATACCAGGAACAGCTGAAGAGCAACTTTGCCGACATGGCCAATATCGGCGGCCCCCAGGCCGGTACCATCACCGCCGCCTGTTTCCTGTCGCGCTTCACCAAGGACCAGCACTGGGCCCACCTGGACATCGCCGGCGTGGCCTGGAACCAGGGTGACAAGAAGGGCGCCACCGGGCGGCCGGTGCCACTGCTGACCCGGTTCCTGCTCGATCGGGTAGCGGGCTAGTCATGGCAATTGGCCATCCTGTCGGGCTGAAGCCCGACCTACGGGTACTTCGATCATCCATCGTGCCAACCTGTAGGTCGGGCTTCAGCCCGACAAGGTAACGGATCGGAGCCCAGCATGACCCGAGTCGATTTCTACCTGTTGCCCCAGGATGACGCCCACGCCCGGCCGCTGTTCGCCTGCCGCCTGGCGGAGAAGGCCTACCAGCTCGGCCATCGCATCTACATCCACACCGAATCGGCGCGGCAGACCCGGCACCTGGACGAACTGCTGTGGACCTACCGCGAGGACAGCTTCCTGCCCCACGGGCCGCTCGCCCCGGACCTCGACCCGGTACCGGCCATCCTGCTCGGCCACGCCGCCGAGCCGGAGCAGAATACCGACGTGCTCATCAACCTGGCCGCCGAGGTACCACTGTTCTTCGGCCGCTTCGAGCGGGTGGCGGAGATCATCGACCAGCAGGAGAACTGCCGCCGCGAGGGCCGCGAACGCTACGGCTTCTACCGCGACCGCGGTTACGAACTGCAGACCCACCAGCTGTAGCCCGCGCTTGCATTGCCCCCCCCCGTAGGAGCGGCCTCTGGCCGCGAAGTGCCGAGCAAGACCCATTCGCGGCCAGAGGCCGCTCCTACAGGGGGGCATTTGTCTGTCCATGCCTCGAGAACCGGGTATGGAGCCGCGCGGCACATGGGTATAATGCCTGACCTTACGGCCGGCCACTGACCCGCGAGACCCCATGGACAAGACCTACGAACCCCACAGCATCGAACAGCGCTGGTACCAGACCTGGGAACAAAAGGGCTACTTCGCCCCTTCGGGCCAGGGCGAATCCTTCTGCATCATGATCCCACCGCCCAACGTGACGGGCAGTCTGCACATGGGCCATGGCTTCAACAACACGGTGATGGACAGCCTGACGCGCTTCCACCGCATGCGTGGCGACAATACCCTCTGGCAGCCGGGCACCGACCATGCCGGCATCGCCACCCAGATGGTGGTGGAACGGCAGCTGGCGGCCGCGGGCAAGAGCCGCCACGACCTGGGCCGCGAGGCCTTCATCGAGCGCATCTGGAAGTGGCGCGAGGAATCGGGCGGCAACATCACCCGCCAGCTGCGTCGACTGGGTTCGTCGCTGGACTGGTCCCACGAGCGTTTCACCATGGACGAAGGCCTGTCCGAGGCGGTGAAGGAAGTGTTCGTGCGCCTGCACGAGGACGGTCTCATCTACCGCGGCCAGCGCCTGGTGAACTGGGATCCCATCCTGCACACCGCGGTCAGCGACCTGGAAGTGGTGTCCGAGGAGGAGCAGGGCCACCTCTGGCACATGCGCTACCCGCTGGCCGACGGCTCCGGCCAGCTGGTGGTGGCCACCACCCGCCCGGAAACAATGCTGGGCGATACCGCCGTGGCCGTGCACCCCGAGGACGAGCGCTACCGCCACCTGGTGGGCAAGATGATTGCCCTGCCGCTCACCGGCCGCGAGATCCCCGTCATCGCCGACGACTACGTGGAGATGGAGTTCGGCACCGGCTGCGTGAAGATCACCCCGGCCCACGACTTCAACGACTACGAGGTGGGCAAGCGCCACGACCTGCCCATGATCAACGTACTTACCATCGACGCGGCCATGAACGACAACTGCCCGGAGAAATACCGCGGCATGGACCGCTACGAGGCGCGCGACGTCATCATCCACGACCTGAAGGAACTGGGGCTGCTGGAGAAGATCGACGAGCACAAGCTCATGGTGCCGCGCGGGGACCGCTCCGGCGCCGTGGTGGAGCCCTACCTCACCGACCAGTGGTTCGTGAAGGTCGGTCCGCTGGCGGAGCCGGCGATCAAGGCGGTGGAAAACGGCGATATCCGCTTCGTGCCCGACAACTGGAAGAACACCTATTTCGACTGGATGCGCAACATCCAGGACTGGTGCATCTCGCGCCAGATCTGGTGGGGCCACCGCATCCCGGCCTGGTATGACACGGAAGGCAATATCTACGTCGGGCGCAGCGAGCGGGAGGTGCGCGAGAAGCACGGGCTGGGAGCGGACATTGCGCTCAGCCAGGACGAGGATGTACTCGACACCTGGTTCAGTTCCGCCCTGTGGCCCTTCTCCACCCTGGGCTGGCCGGAACGTACCGGGCGCCTGCAGGCCTTCTACCCTACCAGCGTGCTGGTCACCGGCTTCGATATCATCTTTTTCTGGGTGGCGCGCATGATCATGATGGGCCTGAAGTTCATGGGCGAGGTGCCATTCCGCGAGGTGTACATCCACGGCCTGGTACGCGATGCCCAGGGCCAGAAGATGTCCAAGTCCAAGGGCAACGTGCTCGACCCCATCGATCTCATCGACGGCATCGACCTGGAGGCCCTGGTGGCCAAGCGCACCAGCGGCATGATGCAGCCGCAAATGGCCAAAAAGATCGACAAGGCCACGCGCAAGGAATTCCCCGCCGGCATCCCCAGCTTCGGCACCGATGCCCTGCGCTTCACCTTCGCGGCGCTCGCCTCCACCGGCCGCGACATCAACTTTGATCTCAATCGCATCGAAGGCTATCGCAACTTCTGCAACAAGCTGTGGAACGCGGCCCGCTATGTACTGATGAACACCGAGGGGCAGGATTGTGGGCAGCAGGGCGGAACGCTGGAGTTGTCCGCCGCCGACCGCTGGATCCTGTCGCGCCTGCAACAAACCGAGCAGCAGGTCATCGACGCCATGGGCGGCTATCGCCTCGACCACGCGGCCCAAGCCATCTACTCCTTCGTCTGGGACGAATACTGCGACTGGTACCTGGAACTGTCCAAGCCGGTACTCACCGGCGCCGAGTCCAGCGCGGCCCAGCAGCGCGGCACGCGCCATACCCTGGTGCGGGTACTGGAGACCCTGTTGCGCCTGGCCCACCCCCTCATCCCCTTCATCACCGAGGAGATCTGGCAACGGGTCGCGCCCCTGGCCGGCGTACAGGGCGAGACCATCATGCACCAGCCCTACCCGGCGCCCGACGACGCGCTGGTGGACGAACAGGCCTGCCAGGAGATGGAATGGGTCAAGCAGTTCGTGCTCGGCGTGCGCAAGATCCGTAGCGGCATGAACATCGAGCCACGCAAGCCCCTGCCGGTGCTGCTGGCCGACGGCAGCGAACTGGATAAGACCCGCCTGGCGGGCCAGCGCACCTATGTGGAATCCCTGGCCCGCACCGGGTCCATCACCTGGCTGGAAAGCAGCGACGAGGCGCCCGAATCCGCCACCGCCCTGGTGGGCGAAATGAAGTTGCTCATCCCCATGGCCGGCCTGATCGACAAGGACGCGGAACTGGCGCGCCTGGGCAAGGAAATCGCCAAGCGCGAACAGGACCTGGAGAAACTCATCGCCAAACTCGCCGATGACCGCTTCGTCGGCAAGGCCCCGGCGGCCATCGTGGACAAGGAACGCGCGCGCGCCGCCGAGGTGCGCGTGGCCCTGGAAAATCTGCAGGCACAACGCGACAAGATCGCCACCCTGTAGGAGCGGCCTTGGCCGCGAACAGTTGTGGAAACTCCCTTCGCGGCCAAAGGCCGCTCCTACAACCAATCCATGGCCGGTAGCCGGTCCTTCATATCCTGGCAGTGAACAGAGGAATACCATCAAGTTTCTGACGCATATTGCGGTAGAGGTCTTGTAAGTGACGGCCCATTTCCAGCGGGAATTCGAGTGCGCCATGATTTCGAAACTGAAAAGGATCACGCGGCAACTGCGGCGCAGCAAACCCGGGAACAGGTTTGTCGATCATTACCATCAGAACAAGCACAAAAACACCAACGCATGGAAACGCTGGCTGGTGATTGTTCTGGGGGTAGTCATGGCAATGGCGGGCCTGGTTCTCTCATTGCCACCGGGCCTGGACAAGCTGGAGTGCGCAGTTCGCAACCTGTATCACAAGATCGTCAAGTTTTTCTCCGGCCGGCGTGGCTAAAAGAACGGCGACACGCCGAGCAGTATATCGGCCGCCTTCAGTATCTTTCTGTATGTTTTCAGCCTGGTCATACTTTCGACATCCGTGTGATCCTCCGGCCCGAATTCCACGATCGGCTCGCCGTCTTCGTCACGTTTCGGAGTCCCGTCCTCGTTGAGTTCAATGCGATATCGATAGGTCTTCGGCGCGCCCGCGGCCAACCGTGCCCGGGGGTTCTCGGTCAGTTTTTCCGCGAACTCGGACGACCACACCGCGATCACGATTTCGCTGTTGATCGCCATGCTCAAAGGTGAGAGGTTGTAGGTGCCGACCAGGCTCAGGACCTTGTCGAAGCTTGCAACCTTGGCGTGAAGCTTCTGATCGGCGCCGTTACCATAGAGCTGCATGGTCGGGATGCCGGCCAGCAAGTACGGCCACTGTTCCAGAAAAAAGGCCTGGGTGACCATACTGTCGCTGGACGCCGGGCTGTTGGTCAGCAGGACAATGGGCACCCCCTGCTCAGACGCCGCGGAAAATATTTCGATCGTCTCGCGCAAGGCCACCACGTAGGGATTCTGGATAAAGATCTCCTCGCGCGCGCTCTTGACCAGTCGGGCAGCGGCCTCCGAGATCGGATCGATCCGAGGTTTGAAGCGGGTGGTACTGTCAAGGACGCGGGTCTCGGCACTCAGGTAACGTGGCAAGGGTCGCGTCAGGCTTCCCTTGAGTTGCTTCATGTCGCGCAACTCTTCCGCCCATCCCGAACGCAGCCCGGCCAGTGATTCCGTCGATTCGTCGGGTGCCGGCTTTCCGTACAGCCAAGCGGACATGGCTCGATAGGCCCAATCGAGGTCCTGTACCTGTGATTGAATATCGACCCGCTCCCGCATGATACGATCCGCATCCTCGTCTTCGTATTGGGCCTCGAAGGCTTTTCGCATCGCCATCGCGGTGGGGCGGTGATGGATATCCACGTCGACGTCTCTGAAAACAAATTCCGCATCATCGGGGTGTGAGAAGTATTCGGGCCCGATATTGCGGCCGCCGGTAATGGCCCGCACCCCATCCACGATCAGGATTTTGTCATGTTCGCTGGCTAGCGCGACCACGGGGCTAAGGTAAAGAAGGCCTTCGATGAGGCGCTGCCGTAGCGGGCGATACATGCGCACTTCCACGTTTCCGGTGTTGGTGAGCGTATCAAGATAATCGTTGCCTTTCGGGTGCCAGGAAAGTCGTGATCCGAACGCATCGAGCAGGATGCGAATCTTTACGCCTTCCTGGGCCTTCTTCAACAGATGTCCGAGGAATGCAACGCCGAAGATGTCCTGCCGAAGGATGAAGTAACTGAGGTCGATACTCGTTTTTGCCTGTTCCATGAGATCCCAGCGGGCGGCCCATGCAAGGTTATTGTCCTCCAGCAAGCGCAGCTCGGCCTTCCCCGGCCCCGGGTCGGGGAAGGTCTCGAAAACTTCCCGCAGGCTCATGCCGCTCCGATAAGGTTGGAGCTGAAGGGCCGGATCGACTGTCATGGCGCGTTCCGGTCGAAGGTCGAACAAGGCATTGACGAGGATCCAGGCGGCGAGCAAGCCGAAGATGATCAAA
>JAIVHA010000163.1 GCA_020201295.1 Lysobacteraceae bacterium
GTCACCAGAAGCTGGTGGAGATCGCCCCCTCCCCGCAACTGGACGAGGAACAGCGCCAGCGACTGGGCGCCTACGCCGTACAGGCGGCCCTGGCGGTGGGTTACCAGAATGCCGGCACGGTGGAATTCCTCATGGACCGCGACGGCAGCTTCTATTTCATGGAAATGAATACCCGCCTGCAGGTGGAACACACCATCAGCGAGGCCATTACCGGTATCGATATCGTCCAGGAGCAGTTCCGCATCGCCGATGGCCTGCCCCTGCGCTATTGTCAGGAGGAAGTGGGCCGGCGCGGTTATGCCATCGAATTTCGCATCAACGCCGAGGATCCGCGCAATGATTTTCTGCCCAGCTTCGGCCGCATCACCCGTTATTTCGCGCCTGGCGGCCCGGGCGTGCGCACCGATGCCGCCATCTATTCCGGCTATACCATTCCGCCCTACTATGATTCCATGTGTGCCAAGCTCATCGTCTGGGCACTGGAATGGCCCGACGTGCTGCGCCGCTCGCGCCGCGCCCTGCTCGATATGGGGGTGTACGGTGTCAAGACCACCATCCCCTACTACCTGGAATTGCTGCAGGTGGAGGACGTGATCGAGGGCCGCTTCGACACCGGTTTCGTGGAGGATCACCCGGAGCTGGTGAACTATGCCACCAGCCGTCCAACCCGGGAACTGGCCGCCGTCATCGGCGCCGCCATCGCCGCCCGTGCCGGGCATTGAGTATCGACACCATGTCCAAGGTCCACATCACCGATGTCATCCTGCGCGACGCCCACCAGTCGCTGATCGCCACTCGCATGCGTACCGAGGACATGCTGCCGGTATGCGCGAAGCTGGACGCCATCGGCTACTGGTCACTGGAGGTCTGGGGTGGTGCCACCTTCGACGCCTGCCTGCGCTATCTCAAGGAAGACCCTTGGGAACGGTTGCGCAAGCTGCGCGCGGCCCTGCCCAACACCCAATTGCAGATGCTGCTGCGTGGCCAGAACCTGCTGGGCTATCGGCATTATTCCGATGACGTGGTGCAGGCCTTCGTGGCCCGCGCCGCCGACCATGGCATGGACGTGTTCCGTATCTTCGATGCCCTCAACGACACTCGCAACCTGGAAGCATCCATCGCCGCGGTCAAGCGTGCCGGCAAGCATGCCCAGGGCACCATCTCCTACACCACCAGCCCGGTGCATGGCATCCCCCAGTTCGTCATCATGGCACGCACTCTGGCTGACATGGGTGTCGACAGCATCGCCATCAAGGACATGGCCGGGCTGCTCACCCCCATGGTGGCGGGAGAACTGGTGCGTGAACTGGTGGACGCGGTACAGGTGCCCATCCACTTGCATATGCATGCCACCGCCGGCACTGCCGAGATGTGCCATCTCAAGGCGATCGAGAACGGCTGCCGCCACATCGATACCGCCATCTCGTCCTTTTCCGGCGGGGCCAGCCATCCGGCTACGGAAAGTATGGTGGCGGCCCTGACCGGCACCGAGTACGACACGGGCCTGGACCTGATGGCGCTGCAGGACATCGGCTTCTATTTCCGCGAGGTGCGGAAGAAATACCACCAGTTTGAAAGCGAACTCACCGGACTGGACACCCGGGTGGCGGTATACCAGGTGCCTGGCGGCATGATTTCCAACCTCTACAGCCAACTCAAGGAACAGGGGGCGCTGAACCGGACCTGCTGCGGACGGAAATGGATAACCTGCGCAACGATAGCGCGGGTTTCGCCGACAACGAGGAAGACATCCTCACCTATGCCATGTTCCCGGAGATCGGTCGGGAGTTTCTCGAAGCACGCAAGGCGGGCAGCCTGCAACCTGAAGCGCTGGAGGCCGCCCGCCTTGCCGGCGAGCAACAAACCGGCCGGCCCACGGAGTTCAACGTCACCCTGCATGGCGAGACCTACCATATCAAGGTCACGGGCACCGGCCACGATACGGAAGCGACCCGGCCCTTCTATCTCACCGTGGATGGCGTGCCCGAGGAAATTCTGATCGAAACCCTAGTGGAACTGGAACCTCGTGCCCCTGGTGAACGGCCGGCAGTCTCCTCTCCGAAGGGCAGCCGACGCCCCAAGGCCACCCAGCCCGGCCATGTCACCACATCCATGCCCGGCACCATCATCGAGGTGCTGGTCAAACCCGACGACCAGGTGAAGGCCGGGGATCCGGTGCTGGTCACCGAGGCCATGAAGATGGAAACGGAGATCCAGGCCCCCATCGGCGGACGCGTCGCCGCCGTGCACGTGGGCAAGGGCGACAGTGTCAATCCCGACGAAACCCTGATCGAAATCGAAGCCTGAACCACGGTGCAGATTGGGTTGTCTGCACGACTTCGCTACACTTGCGCGCCATGACAGAGACCCATCCCCAGATCGTGCTGGCCTCCACCTCGCCCTTTCGTCGCGAGTTGTTGTCCCGCCTGGCCATCCCTTTCGAGATCGTCTCGCCCGAGGTGGATGAATCCCCGCTGCCCGGCGAAACACCCGAGGCGATGGTGCAACGGCTGTCCGAGGCCAAGGCCCGGGCTGGAGCCGCGCAGTTTCCGCGTGCCCTGGTGATCGGCTCCGACCAGGTGGCCGTGGTGGATGGCGAGGTGCTGGGCAAGCCGGGTGACCATGGGCGCGCGGTCGAGCAGCTGCGCAAGTTGTCCGGCAATACCGTCACTTTCCTCACCGGCCTGTGCCTGTACGACGGCGCCACGGATACGACGGACACCTGCCTGGTGCCCTTCCAGGTGCAGTTTCGCGAACTGGACGAGGGGCGCATCGAGCGCTACCTGCGCCATGAACAGCCCTATAACTGCGCCGGCAGCTTCAAGTCCGAGGCCCTGGGCATCAGCCTGTTCGAGCGCATGGAGGGCGAAGACCCCACGGCCCTCATCGGTCTGCCCCTGATCAGCCTCACCACCCTGCTGGCGCGGGCCGGGGTGATGCTACCCTGAGCGTCAAGCCTGTAGGAGCGGGCTCTGCCCGCGAACGGCCGTGGCAGTCAAGCTGTTCGCGGGCAGAGCCCGCTCCTACAAAGGATATCCGGAACCAGCCACCTTGCTCGCTACGGGCACCTAAGTCCGACAGGCTCCTAGCGCAGGCTCGGCTTCATGCCGGTGGCATCGGTCAGGGCCCTGGCCATGGCCACACCGAAGCGTTCACTGAAGCGTTGCAGGAAATCCTGGCGTGGCGTGTAGTTGACGATGTTCTCGGCGCCGATCAGTTCCCGGGCCACATGGCTGGCGCTGGCCAGGCCATCCACCAGTCCCAGTTCCACGCTCTGCTCGCCAGTCCATACCAGGCCACTGAAGATATCGGGATTATCCGTCAGGCGCTCACCGCGTCCTTCCCGGACGGTATCGATGAACTGGGTATGGATATTGTTCAGCAGCCCCTGGATATGGGCGACATCCTCCTGGCGCGCCTCCTGGAAGGGGTCCAGGAAACCCTTGTGTTCACCGGCGGTGAGCAGGCGGCGCTCGATGCCGAGCTTTTCCATGGCGCCGACGAAACCGAAACTGTCCATGCGCACGCCGATGGAACCCACGATGCTGGCCTTGTCGGCATAGATCTCGTCTGCCGCTGCCGCTACGTAATAGCCGCCGGAGGCACAGATATCGGTAACCACGGCATAGACCGGGATATGGTCATACTCCGCGCGCAGGCGGCGGATTTCATCATAGATATACCCGGCCTGCACCGGGCTGCCGCCGGGGCTGTTGATGCGCAGGATCACGCCTTTCACATGCTTGGCCTCGAAGGCGTCGCGTAGACCCGTGATGATCATGTCGGCACTGGCCATGGTGTCGGCACCGATGATCCCATCCAGTTCCACCAGGGCCGTATGGCTCTTCATGGTCAAGCCGTCAGTCTGCCACACCCCGGGACGATAGAGGAACAACAGGGAAAACAGGTAGACGAATAGCAGTGTCTTGAACAGGATGCTCCAACGCCGCGAACGCCGTTGTTCATTGAGGGAGGCGAAGGCCAGGCGGTTGACGAGGTCCTGCTGCCACTCCACGCTCTGTGTGTTCGTTGGCGCGCCGGGGTCTTTTTCGTCAGTCATGGAGGTGTCCGTCATCTATAGAAATCTTCAGGATTCAGCCGGGAGTCGCTGATCAAGCCGCTTTGATGAGAGGCTTTCCGCCTTCCCGTCCTGCCCCGGCGCTGCACGCCATGGCCATATCATACTCGGTATCGCCCACCATGAGGGTTTCCCCGGGCGCCGTTTTTAATTCCGTCATCAGTTCCTGCAGCATGCGCGGATCGGGTTTGGAGCAGGTTTCATCGGCACAACGGGTGGCGGCGAACAGTCCGCCCAGGCCGGTGGCCTCCAGTACCTTGTCCAAGCCCGCGCGCCCCTTGCCAGTGGCCACCGCCAGGAGGTAGCCCTCGGCATGGAGATGTTCCAGGGTCTCCCGGGCACCGGGGAAAAGCCGGGAATCCTCCGTCGCGAACCAGTGGTGACGGTAGCGCTCAGTATAGCGTGCGACAAAATCGTCGTCCGAATCCGGATACAGGCTGGTCACGGCCTCCCGCAATCCCAGCCCGATGATATCGCGGCAAGCGGCCTCGTCGCGGTGCTCCAGGTCCAGGTCACGGCTGGCCGCCTGCAGACAGCCTACGATCTGGGTCTCGGAATCCATCAGGGTACCATCCCAGTCGAAGACCAGCAGGCGTGCTTCCTTGTGTGATGATTTCATATACCGCGATTACCTCGACCCCAGTGCCGCATCCGCAGGCAACTCGGCTTCCAGACGATCCAGCACCACCCTCAATTCATCTGGCAGCGGCGCGCTCACATGGACCTCGTGATCGCTGTTCGGTTCCCGGAAACGAAGTGACGCGGCATGCAGGAACAAGCGGCGCAGGCCCAGCTCGCGCAGGGATTTGTTGAAGTCCGCATCGCCGTACTTGTCATCGCCGGCCAATGGGTGGCCGATATGGGCGCCATGGACACGGATCTGGTGGGTACGCCCCGTGTCCAGTTCCACCTCCAGCAGGCTGGCGCGTCCATAGCGGGTCAGGGGTCGGAACAGGGTACGAGCAGCCTTGCCTGCGGCGTCAACGGTCACGATGCGCTCGCCCCCCTTGAGCTGGTTCTTGTTCAAGGGGGCCGTCACGGTGCGGGTGCCTCCCGGCCAGTCCCCCTGCACCAGCGCCAGGTAGCGCTTGTCCATGCCGCCCTCGCGCAACAGTTCATGCAGGTTGCGCAGGGCGCTGCGTTTCTTGGCAATGACCAGGCAGCCGGAGGTGTCGCGATCCAGACGGTGTACCAGCTCCAGCATGGGGGCATTGGGACGTGCCGCCCGCAAGGCCTCGATGACGCCATGACTCACGCCGCTGCCCCCATGCACCGCCACCCCGGCGGGCTTATTGAGGACCAGCAGTCGTTCGTCCTCATACAGGATGGCGGTCTCGATGCGGATCATCAGACCTGCCGCTGGAGTGGTGGTATCCCGCTCTGCCTGGCGAATGGGGGGGAGCCGCACCTCGTCGCCGTCCTGGATCCGGTATTCCGGTTTGATACGGCCCCGGTTGACGCGGACCTCGCCCTTGCGCAACAGCCGGTAGATACGGCTCTTGGGAACACCTTTCAGTTGACGCAACAAATAGTTATCGATGCGCTGCCCCGCCTCTTCCGGGCCCACCTGGAGCCATTGCACCGCATTTTTGACTGTTTCCGTCATGCGCGCATGATATCAGTTCGCCGCCCGGGTGTTAGGGCGTGTTGGTTAAGGCCTTGATTTGCGGCTCAGGGAAAATCCAATAAATCCATTCTAAGCAATTGATAATACGGGATCGTATTGTTATAGTCGGCCTGTTTTCCGGACTATTGGATGAGTAGTGCCAGTAGTCCAGGCGTGATGCGGGCGTGACGGGCCAACCCCCGAGCCCCTCAGCCGCCATAACTGCTTTTGCATTTGGCGTACCGCACTCCGTCCTATCGGGAGCATACGCCGACAGGTGCCACCGGCCCCGCGTCACCGCAGCGATGTCTCATCGTGGCGACGAACGCCCCTCCCCGGATACCCTTTCGGCCCATTTCCCCTAGCCCGGACACGGCGCACCAGGTCCCAAAAGCCCATACGACGAACCAGAGCGCTCCTATGTTGATCGCCATGCCTGATCTGTACCTGAATGCCGTGCTGCTGATGCTCGCGGTGCTGTGCTGCCCGCGGCTAACCGCCGGGTCAGTGCTGCCATGGTACCGAAAGGTTTTGCCCCCGCAGTCGGCGGGCCGGCGTCGGTCAGAGCGCACGAGAGAACTCCAATATGAAACGCATGTTAATCAATGCCATGCAACGCGAAGAGTTGCGCGTGGCCATGGTCGATGGCCAGAAACTGTACGATCTGGATATTGAAGTATCCGCACGCGGTCAGAAAAAGTCCAACGTCTATAAGGGTAAAATCACTCGTATCGAACCCAGTCTGGAGGCGGCCTTCGTCGACTACGGGGCCGAACGGCACGGCTTCCTGCCCCTGAAGGAAGTCGCCCGCAGCTATTTCCGCAGCAAGGAAGGCAGTGAAGGCGGTCGCCAGAGCATCAAAAATGCCCTGAGCGAAGGCCAGGAAGTGGTCGTGCAGGTGGAGAAGGAGGAGCGCGGCAACAAGGGCGCGGCGCTTACTACCTTCATCAGCCTGGCCGGCCGCTACCTGGTGCTGATGCCCAACAACCCGCGTGCCGGCGGCGTGTCGCGCCGCATCGAGGGCGAGGACCGCAGCGAACTGCGCGACGCCATGAGCTCCCTGGAAATCCCCGAGGACATGGGCCTGATCGTGCGTACCGCCGGCGTGGGTCGCAGCGCCGAGGAATTGCAGTGGGACCTGGACTATCTGCTGCAGCTCTGGAACTCCATCGAGGCGGCAGCCAAGGATCGCCCCGCCCCCTTCCTGATCTACCAGGAAAGCAACGTCATCATCCGGGCACTGCGCGATTACCTGCGCAATGATATCAATGAAATCCTGGTGGACGACGAGGAGGTCCATGGCCAGGCGCAACAGTTCATGCAGCAGGTCATGCCTCAGAGCCTGGACAAACTCAAGCGCTACGAAGACCCGGTACCCCTGTTCTCCCGCTACCAGATCGAAAGCCAGATCGAATCGGCCTTCCAGCGCACCGTGACCTTGCCCTCCGGCGGCGCCATCGTCATCGATCATACCGAGGCACTGATATCCATCGATATCAACTCGGCACGCTCCACCAAGGGCAGCGACATTGAGGAAACCGCCCTCAACACCAACCTGGAGGCCGCCGACGAAATCGCCCGCCAGTTGCGCCTGCGCGACTTGGGCGGCCTGATCGTCATCGACTTCATCGACATGCAGCCCACCAAGCACCAGCGCGAGGTGGAAAACCGGCTGCGCGATGCCCTCAAGATGGACCGTGCCCGAGTACAGATAGGGCGCATCTCCCGCTTCGGCCTTCTGGAAATGTCTCGTCAGCGCCTGCGCCCGTCACTGGGTGAATCCAGTCAGATCGTGTGCCCGCGCTGCAATGGCCAGGGCACCATCCGTGGCGTGGAGTCACTGGGCCTGTCGGTGCTGCGCATCGTCGAAGAAGAAGCCATGAAGGACCGCACGGAACGGGTGATCGCCACCCTGCCGGTCGATGTGGCCACCTTCCTGCTCAATGAAAAACGCGAGCGCCTGCAACATCTGGAAAGCCATTACCGGGTGGGTATCGCCGTGGTACCGACCGTAAGCCTGGAAACCCCGGCCTACGAAGTACAACGGGTGCGCAGTGATGAACTCAAGGGCGAGGTGGCCGAGGCCAGCTACAAGCTCCAGCCCCTGGAAGCCAATGTGGAGGAGACCTACGCCGCTACCCGTAATGTGGTCGAGGCCGAACAGCCGGCCGTGAAGAGCGTCGTGCCGCCCCAGGCTCCCGCACCCTTGCCCCGCCCTGTCGTCGCCGTTCCCGTCATGGCCCCGGACAATGGCGAAACCGGCCTGATCCGTCGTATCTGGGATAACCTGTTTGGCCGCAAACCGGAAGCGGAGCCGGAAGTGCAGGAGAAAAAGACAGCACAGCCCCGTCGTGCGGACAGCAGCCGTAGCGGCGAGAAACGGACCGAACGCAGCAGCAGCCGCTCCCGGGGCGGACGCCGTCGCAGCGGTGGCAAGGAACGCCAGGGCGAAGAACCGACGAAACCACAAGCGCAAGCGCGCAAGGAACAAAAACCGCCTGTCGAGGATGAGAAGGCGGCCCCTGTTCCCGCCGCTGCCGGCGAGAACCAGGCGGAGTCAGGTGAGGAAACCCGCGCACCGCGCAGCAATCGTCGTGGTCGCCGTGGTGGACGGCGCCGTCCCAGCCAGCGTCGAGATGGTGGACGGCGCGACGAAGAAACCGGACCGGAAGGTGAACAGGCGGAAGGTGGCGGTCAAGCCGCGCCGGCGGGCCAGGAAAACCAGGCCGCACCCCCTGCCCCCGAGCAGCGGCAGACTACCGCCCTGGCAACAATCCCGGCTGAAGTCCCGCGTAGTGAAACCTCACGCCCGGACCCGGAGACGCCGCGCCCGATACCGGCCTCCACGGGCAGTGATAGCAGCAGTGGCGACAATCGCGAGGGTGGCGCTACGCCCGCCCCCACCTCGACCGAACCCAAGGTCAGCTCCGGCGACTAGCATTTTTCCGAGCGTAATAGCAAAAAGGCCTCGATCATCGGGGCCTTTTCTTTCAGGGACGTGGACAGCTTGGCCTGGCGGCGAAGCCATGTAAGACAGGATCCGCTACGCTCGATTACAGACCGTGGCGCTGGCGAATCTCCCGCAACAAACCCTCGGCGGCCTCTTCAATGAGGTCCAACACCCTGGCAAAGCCCTTGGGGCCGCCGTAATACGGATCCGGTACATCTTCCTCGGGTAGATCGGGGGCATACTCCAGGAAGCGGCGCAGTTCGGCGCAGCCCTGTGCCGGACGCATGCCTTCCAGGATCTGGTAGTTGGCCAGGTCCATGGGCAACACATACTCGAAGCGTTCAAAGTCCTCGCTGCACACCTTGCGGGCGCGTTGCCCGCTGAGGTCGATGCCCCGTTGCAGGGCCGCGCTCTGGGCCCGCGGATCCGGTGGCTCGCCCACATGGTAGGCGTGGGTGCCGGCGGAATCGATCAAAATCTGGTCACGCAAGCCCTCCCGCTCCACCAGGGCCGCGAAAACCCCTTCCGCGCTGGGGGAACGACAGATATTGCCCATGCAGACAAACAAAACACGTACCATTCCTGAATACTCCGCTAAGATCATGGACCAGTGACCGGGATTCTAGCCCGGACGCTTGGCGTTCTTCCAGCGACCCGAATCGGGGACCAGCCCATGGATATGGAAAACCTGACTACAAGACTGCGTGGCCTGATCGGTAGCCGCCTGCGTTACCAGGGCCAGTCGTGTCGCGTCATCGAGCTACTCGAACCGGGCCTGGTGCTGATATTGCAATGCGAAAACGCCGATGGCGTGATCCAGGCCAATCAGTACGGGGACGCGACGCGACGGGTACCCAGAACCATCAACCTGCCGGTGCTGAACGAAGATGGGAGTGATTTCCGTCCGGAATTCCTGCTGCTGGATTTTCCGGAAAAGTCGTAGCCAATGCCTGTCGCGCTCAGGCCCGGCAGCGAAGAATTTCCTCCACCAGGGCGATGTCCCGTTCGGTATCGACCCCGGGGCCAGGGTGTCCCGGGGTTTCCAGCACATGTATTCGCTCCCCGCTCCACAGCGCCCGCAGTTGTTCAAGACGTTCGGTATTCTCCAGCAGCGCCGGTTCCATGCGTGCATAGTCGCGCAGGAAACCGGCGCGGTAGGCATACAGTCCGATGTGACGCAGCGGTGCCAGCTGCTCCGGCAGGGCCTGGCGACCGTCGGCGAGCAGGTCGCGATCCCAGGGTATTGGTGCCCGACTGAAATACAGGGCATAGCCGGCGCGGTCGGTCACCACCTTCACCACATTGGGATCGAAGTATTCACCCGCGGTATGGATTGGCGTGGCCGCCGTGGCGATGCGCGCGCCGTCATGACCAGCCAGGTCCGCGGCCACCTGGCGCACCAGTTCGGCTGGCATCAGGGGTTCGTCGCCCTGCACGTTCACCACGATGGTCATGTCGGGCCAGGACATGGCCTCCACCACCTCGGCCAGGCGATCGGTGCCGCTGGCGTGATCCGCGCGGGTCATGCATGCCTCGGCACCAAAGCCCACAGCTACGGAGGCAATGCGTTCGTCATCGGTGGCGATCACCACTTGCTCCGCGCCGCTGTGCGACGCACTGCGCCACACATGTTCGATCATGGTCCTGCCGGCAATTTCACGCAGCGGCTTTCCCGGCAGGCGGCTGGAGCCATGGCGCGCGGGGATGACCACCTTGAACGGGGCATGCATCAGGATTGTACTTCCTCGTCGGCCGCCAGGGTGCGCGCCTCATCCTCCAGCATGACCGGTATTCCGTCCCGTATCGGGTAGGCCAGGCGGTCTGCCTTGCAGATCAGTTCCTGCGCGGCCTTGTCGTATACCAGCGGTCCCTTGCAGACCGGACAGGCCAGGATATCCAGCAGTTTCGTATCCATTATTTTCTCCTCGCAATGGCAGTACATGGTACCAGACTCATGCCTGCTCCAACGCGTTCACGGGGGTGGGTAAGCTGGCGAGCAGACGATCCAGTTGCAGGCGGAAACGTTCATCCAGCTCCGCCTGTACTGGCACCACCCATGCCTGCAGGCCGCCGATGGCCTGGCATTTCACGGCATCCTTTTCCGTCATCAGCACGGGTATGCCATCAGCCGCGAAGGCCAGGTCCCGGGCGTGAAAGGCATGATGGTCGGGAAAGGCATGGGGTATGACCTGGATGCCGAGACCCGCCAGGCTGGCGAAAAATCGTTCCGGGTGACCGATGCCGGCCACCGCATGCACCGGAGTGTCGGCAAAGGTACGCAGTTCACGGCGTTGGCACGGGTCGTCCAGCCGCCAGGCCTTGCCGGGCCTCAGGCGCATGCCATATCACGGCGATCTCCATGTCACGCCGCAGGGCATAGTGTTGCAAGCCGTCATCGCTGACGATGATATCCACCTCGTGGTGTTCCACCAGCGCCCGTGCCGCCGCTACGCGGTCCGGGCCGACTGCCATGGGACATTGGCAACGGCGGGCCAGCAGTACCGCCTCGTCGCCGACCATGGTCGGGTCGCTGTCGGGCCGCACCTGCTGCGGCCAGTGGCGTGCCTGGCCCCCGTAGCCGCGCGACACCAGCCCGGGCCGGTAACCCAGGGTGCGCAGATGTTCGACCAGCCAGATTACCAGGGGGGTCTTGCCGGTGCCGCCGACAGTGATATTGCCCACCACAAGGACCGGCACCGGCATACGGTGGCTGGGCAGGATACCCGTGTCATAGGCCAGGCGTCGCAAGGCCACCAGCAGGCGGAACAGCCAGGCGAAGGGCAACAGCAGGAGCACCAGCGGGCTGGGGGAATACCAGAGCTCGGCAAGGCGGTTGCCCGCGGCCATTTCCTACTCGCCTTCGTGGCTTTGACTGGTGGCCAGGGATATCCGGACCAGGCCCAGCTGGCTGGCGGCGTCCATGGCACGCACCACGGCCTGGTGCGGTGTGCGCGCATCGGCGCGAATGATCACCGGAGGCTCTTTCTGCTCTCCAAGCGCCTTCTGGATGGCGCGCCTGAGGGTTGGCAGTTCCTCGTTGAGCACTTGCTCGCCCTTGAGGAAATAGCGACCCTGGGCGTCGATGATGATCTCCAGCGCCTCCACGGGGGCTTCCACGACTTCGCCACTGGCCTCGGGCAATTCGATCTTCAGTTCCGATTCGCGCTGAAAGGTGGTGGACACCATGAAGAAGATCAACAGCAGGAACACCACGTCGATCAGCGCGGTGAGATTGACCTCCGGTTCCTCGCGGCGCAGGGGGCGCAGGTTCATGGCATCTGCCCGCTGCCGGAAGCTGCCTCTGCCTCACGCTCCCCGTGCATCACTTCCACCATGCGCATGGCTTCCTGCTCCATGCGCATCACCAGCATGTCCACGCGACCACGCAGGTAGCGGTAGAACATCAGGCTGGGGATGGCCACCGACAGTCCGGCGGCAGTGGTGATCAGGGCCTCGGAAATGCCACCGGCAAGAGGCGCCGGGTCACCCACTCCCATGGTGGTGATGGCGGTGAAGACCTTGATCATGCCGATGACGGTGCCCAGCAGCCCCAGCAGGGGTGTAATGGAGGCGATGGTACCCAGGGTGTTGAGGTAGCGTTCCAGTTCGTGGATCACCTGGCGCCCGGTGTCCTCGATGCTTTCTTTCATCACCTCGCGGGAGTGATGGCGATTCACCAGGCCGGCGGCCAGGATCTGGCCCAGCGGCGAACCCCGGCGCAGTTCCCGCAGGCGGTCCTGGTCGAGCCCGGATTCCCGATCCCAGGTCCACACCTGGGCCACCAGGTGGCGCGGCAGCACCCGGCGCACCTGCAGGGTCCAGAGTCGCTCGGCGATGATGGCCAGGGCGATCACGGAACAGGCGATGATGGGCAGCATGAGCCAGCCCCCTGCTTGTATCAATTCCAGCACCGATGCGACTCCCTCTGTGGTTGTTCCTTGCAAATCAGGGGCATCATACTGGATTTGACGGCAGGCCTACAGGGGCGGCTGCCAGTAGCGCCGGCGCGCCAGGCGCCAGGCCTGCGGTGCCGGTTCCCGGCCCGGCTCCAGATGCAGCTGGATGGCACCGTGACGCGCCGTGTCCAGCCGGGCAATGCCCCGTTCCTCGTAACGCTGGACGACCTCGGGGCGCGGAAAATTCCAGCGGTTGCGATAGCCCACCGGGAACAGTACCCAACGCGGCGCCACGGCCTCGATGAAGGCCGGGGTCGAGGAAGTCAGGCTGCCGTGGTGGGGCGCCACCAGGATGTCCGCGCGCAAATCCTGCCCGCTGGCCAGCAAGCGCCGTTCCGAGCGTGCCTCGATGTCGCCGGGCAGCAACAGACGGTGCTCGCCGACCCGTACTTGCAGTACACAGGAGCTGTCATTGCCGCGCAGACCCGCTGCGTCGGGATAGAGAAAGGCGAACTCCACGCCGTCCCAGGTCCAGCGCTGCCCATGGGAGCAGTGCCGGCTCCGGGCCCAGTGGATCGGTTGTAGGGCCGGCGTGCGGATGCCGTAGACGGGGATCTGTGTGTATAGCGCCTCGGCACCCCCGATGTGATCATTGTCGCCATGGCTGATCACCAGTCGGTCCACGACACGAATACCCCGGCTGCGCAACAGCGGCACCAGCACTGCGTCACCGGTATTGAAACCCGAGGGAAAACGCGGGCCGGTGTCGTAGACCAGCAGGTGCCGGCGGGTCTGCACCACCGCCGCCAGGCCCTGCCCCACATCCAGCAGGCTGAACCAGGCGCTGCCGTGCGCCGGTGCCGCCCCGCGTGCCATCACCAGGGGCATCAGCAACAGAATCCCGAGGACCCGCAGAGACCACAAGCGCATCAGCAGCAGCAACGCCAGGCCGGCCAACGCCGCGAGCAACAACGGTACGCTGGGCAGGGCCTGCTGCCAGCTGCTGAAGGGCAGGCTGCTGCCCTGCTCCAGCAGGTACCAGAGGGGTTGCAACAGGATGTCCGCCAGCTGCCACAAGGGGGTGGCCAGGCCCGGCGACAGCAGCGACAACGATACCGCCAGCAGCGCCAGGGGGACCACGGCCAGCCCTACCCAGGGTACCGCCAGCAGGTTGGTGAGCGGCGCGATCAGCGAGGCCTCCTGGAACAGGGCCAGCGCCAGGGGCAGCATGCCCAGACCCAGTACCCACTGCACCCGCAACAGGCCACGCCAGAACCCCTCTTGCTGCTGGCTTGCCAGGAACAGCACCAGCAAGGCAACGGCGGCGAAGGACAGCCAGAAGCCGGCCTCCAGCACCGAAAGGGGATCGAGGACCAGCACCGCCACCAGGGCCAGGCACAGGGATTGGCCGGGACGCAGTCCGCGCCGCCACAGCAAGGCCAGCAGCACCACGCTGACCATGAGCACGGCGCGGCGGGTGGGAATGGAAAAACCCGCCAGGGCCCCATAGGCAAAGGCCCCGGCCAGACCCGCACAGGCCGCTACCAGTGGTGCCGGACAATATGCACTGCCCCCGGCCGCGGCCCACAGGCGCCGCGTCAGCCAGAACAGCAGGCCGCTGACCAGGCCGACGTGCAGGCCGGAGATGGCCATCAGGTGGCTGGTGCCGGTACGACGCAGGACGCGCCAGTGCTCGTCGTCGAGACCATCGCGCACGCCGATGGTCAGGGCCTCCAGCAGGGGGCCGGTGCGGGTACGGGTCGTCTGTGACGCAAAGGTCTGCTGGATGTGCCGCCGCAGGCGATCGATATGCCGGCTTTCGGCCCTGGCAGTCCGCTGATTGGCGGGATCCTCACGCACGTAGCCCGTGGCGCGAATCCCCTGCCGGAACAACCAGCGTTCGTAGTCGAAACCGCCCGGATTGGCAAACCCCCGGGGTTGCTTGAGCCGGACCTTCAGGCGCCAGGTCTCGCCGGGTTCGGGACGGGCCAGCGGCCGGTACCAGTTCAGCTGGACGGTCAAGTCGAAGGGTCGCCAGGTTCCCTCCTCCGCAACGGCAGCGATGCGCATGGGAATGCGCAGGCCGCTGGCGCCACGGTCCTGAACCAAACCGTCGATCCGTCCTTCCACCTGCAGGTCGACGCCCTCCCATGCCGTCGGCAGGCTGCTGGCCATTAGCCAGGCGGCATACCACCAGGCCCACAGCAGGCCCGCCAGCCAGGCGGCCGGAACCGGGCGGCGCTGTCGGAACAGGATGAAGACAAGCGGCAACAGGGGCAGGCCCCAGCCCGCCGCCGGCAGGACCGGTGCGAGCTGGAGCAGCAGGATGCCGGCTAGAAAAGCGAGGCTGACCACCACCATGTTCTTCCCTGAACGGTTTCGTGGATAATGAGGCTATCTGGAAAATCGGTTTCCGGCCGTTACCGGGCCATGGGCAGTCCTGTGCCCGTATCACAACAGCGTAGCAGCATGCCAAAAAAATTCCTCAAGCGCCTCCTGCCCGATACGGACAGCATGCGGCGCCACAAGCACTTGCGCCACTTCGGTGAACTGCTGCGCAACCACAGCCTGTGGCATCTCAATCGCCGGTCCGTGTCGGGGGGCGTGGCCGCGGGCCTGTTCGTGGCCATGCTGCCGCTGCCCTTCCAGATGCTCATTGCCGCGGGCATCGCCATCCTCGGCTGCGTCAATCTGCCCATCGCGGTGGCCATGGTGTGGGTCACCAACCCCCTCACCATGGGCCCCATCTACTACTTCAACTACCGGGCGGGGGCCTTGCTGCTCGGCAAACAGCCCACTGACGATCATTTCCGGGCCACGGTAACGGACCTGATCGGTTCGATGCTGCACATCTGGAAACCGCTGTTGCTGGGAGGGGTGGTGGTGGGGCTGTTGTTGGCCGTGTTGGGCTGGATACTGGTGCGCATGCTGTGGCGCTGGCACGTGGTCAGTCGGCGCTGGCCAAAGCAATGATGCAGAGGTAAATCGGGTACCAGGCAATACCCCTGTTCAGTTGCTCAAACGTCCATCCTCGAGGGTCAATACCCGATCCATGCTCTGCGCCAGGGCCGGATCGTGGGTCACCACCACGAAGCTGGTGCCCAGGGTGCGGTTGAGTTCCAGCATCAGTTCGTAGACCTGTTCGGCATTGCGCCGGTCCAGGTTGCCGGTGGGTTCGTCCGCGAGTACACAGCCGGGGTGTGTGACCAGGGCACGGGCCACGGCGGCGCGCTGGCGCTCGCCTCCCGACAGTTCGCCCGGCTTGTGCGCGAGGCGTTCCACCAGGCCCACGCGCTTGAGCAGGTCACTGGCCTGGCGTTTCGCCTCGGCCGGCCGCAGGCCACGGATCAGCAGTGGCAGGGCCACGTTTTCCAGGGCCGTGAATTCCGGCAGCAGGTGATGGAACTGGTACACGAAGCCCAGGTGCTGGTTGCGTACCCTGCCGCGGCGCGCATCGCCCATGCGATTCAGGGCCTCTCCGGCCACTCGCACCTCACCCGCATCGGGCACATCCAGGCCCCCGAGCAGGTGCAGCAGGGTGCTCTTGCCGCTGCCGGAACTGCCGACGATGGCGATGCGCTCCCCGTGTTCCACGCGCAGATCGACACCGGACAGCACGCGTACATTCAGGCCACCCTCGTGAAATACCCGGGTCAGCCCCGTGCACTCGAGCACTGGCGTGGTGTCACTCATAGCGCAGCGCCTCCGCCGGCTGGGTGCGCGAGGCGCGCCAGGCGGGATAGAGCGTCGCAAGCAGGCTGATCACGAAGGCCATGCCGGTGATCTGCCAGAAATCGCGCCACACCAGCTTGGAAGGCAGATCGCTGATGTAATACACATCGGGGGCCATGAAGTGCATGTCGAAGGCGCGTTCGATGGCGGGCACGATGGTTCCCAGGTTGGTGGCCAAACCGTAACCGCCGGCCGCGCCCAACAGGGTGCCGAGTACACCGATGAGTGCGCCCTGCACCATGAAGATACCCATGATGGACAGGGGTGTGGCACCCAGCGTGCGCAGAATGGCGATATCCGATTGCTTGTCCGTCACCACCATCACCAGGGTGGAGACGATATTGAAGGCCGCCACCGCGACGATGAGGGTGAGAATGATGAACATCACCCGCTTTTCCATTTTCACGGCGCGAAAGAAATTCGCGTGCTGGCGGGTCCAGTTGTCGACACGGAAGGACGGTGGCAGCCGGTCGGCCAGTTCCTGGGCGATGCGCGGCGCGGCAAACAGGTCATCGAGCTTGATGCGCAGGCCACTCACGGCATCGTCGAGCCGGAACAGCTTGGCTCCATCCTCCAGATGAATGAGGGCAATGCCACGGTCGTACTCGTACATGCCCACTTCGAAGATCCCCACCAGGGTGAAACGACGCAGCCGCGGCAGTACCCCGGCGGGGCTGAAATGGGCCTGCGGGGTGATCACCGTGACCTGGTCCCCGATCTGGGCGCCGAGATTCCAGGCCAGCTCCTGACCCAGGATGATGTTGTATTCACCAGCCCGCAGCAGATCCAGGTGGCCTTCCTTCATGTGCTCGCCTACGTCGGAGACCCGGGGTTCCGCGTCGGGCAGGATGCCCTGCACCAGGGTCCCGCTGACCCGTCCGTCCAGGGACAACATGGTCTCGCCGCGCACGAAGGGTGCCGTGCCGATCACGCTGGGGTGCCGGCTCACTTCATCGGCGGCCTGGCGCCAGTCCTCCAGGCGACCGTCCACACCGCTGACGCTGGCATGGGAAGCCATGCCCAGGATGCGGGTGCGCAATTCCTCCTCGAAACCGTTCATCACCGACAGCACCGTGATCAGCGCCGTCACGCCCAGGGCAATGCCGAGCATGGAAGTGAGCGAAATGAAGGAGATGAAATGGTTACGCCGCTTGGCGCGGGTATAACGCAGTCCGACGAAGAGTTCGATGGGGCGAAACATGGGGGCTCATTAAAACACAAGGCCGCAGTGGCGTCATGAGGAATTGTTCGTCCGGTGTGAAGTGTTGGATAGGACGGTGGGCTGCCGGCGGGGGCGGCAGGCGCTGCGTCAGCTCCGCGCCCCCTGGCGATACCCGCACCTGGTAGGCCAATGCCTCCACGCCGCGTTCCAGGGCCCTGCGCAGGGTCTCGCCATAGAGGGGATCGATGCCATCGGCGGGGCGCACCTCACGCACATCGCAGCGCTGTACACAAAACAGGATCACTGCCCGTTGTCCGCGTTCGGCCTGCACGGCCAGCTCACGCAAATGCTTGCTGCCGCGGGCACTGACGGCATCGGGAAACAGGGCGATGCCATCCTCCACTGCGGCGGTGACGTTCTTGACCTCCACGAAGGCATCCGGGTGCCGGGCATGGCCACTGAGCAACAGGTCGATACGGCTGCCTTCCTCTCCATAGCGAACCTCGCGCCGCAGCTCGCCATAGCCATGCAGCTCGGGGATGCGGTCCTGCTCGATGCCTTCCTGGACCAGGCGATTGGGTAAATGGGTGTTGATGCCGACCGTAACCCCAGGCGCCACCTCCACCAGCTCCCAGCTGTGGGCATACTTGCGGCTGGGGTTCGCGGAATGGCTGAGCCAGACGCGGCTGCCCGGTACGGCACAGCCCAGCATGGAGCCGGTGTTGGGGGTGTGGGCGGTAATGGTTTCGCCCGTGTCGAGGCCGATGTCGGCCAGGAATCGTTTGTAACGGCGCAGCAGCACGCCGCCTATGAGAACGGGTTCAAAAATCATGGGCTTGGCACTTTTTCCATGGAGATCACGGTGCTATAGTGCCAAAAAATGAACCTTCAGGAGCAACCCCCATGCCGACCTTGCGCGCCACCCTGTTCGCCGCCTGCCTGCTGTTGCCCGCTCTGGGCCATGCCGAGGTACTGGTCATCGAGCATGTCCAGCAGTCCGCCGGCCGGGAAAAACCGCGCAACGGCCTGACCATGGCCGAGGTGGAAAGCCGCTTCGGGAGCCCCATGGAAGCGCGTGGCGCCGTGGGCCAGCCTCCCATCACCCAGTGGATCTATGCTGGCTACGTGGTTTATTTCGAACACGACCGCGTAGTGCACTCCGTCACCCAGCGCCCCTCCGCGCCCTGATTTCCCCAAGCCCTGCCCGGTAGGCGCTCCCGGCCGGGACTGGTAGAATGACTCGCCGGGGCATCCCGTCCCCGTTGATATCTTTTCGTTTCTTCCGCAGGAGTCGCTGGTGAAGTTTATCCGTTGGTTGCTGGGTCGTCTGATCCTGTTTTTAGACTGGCTGTTCAGTCCCCGTGGTATAGAACGCAGCCCGGAACTGCAAAAGGAAGTGGATACGCAGACGGCCGCGTTGATGCTGTATCAATATCCCGCCTGCCCCTTCTGCGTGAAGGTGCGCCGTGCCATGAAACGTCAAAGCCTGCGTATCGAGACCCGCGACGCCCTGCGCGATCCCCATGCCCGCCAGGAACTGCTGGAAGGCGGGGGTGCGCTCAAGGTGCCCTGCCTGCGCATTCGGGGCGCGCAAGAAAAGGATCGCTGGCTGTACGAGTCCCTGAGGAACTGGAGGCGCGCATGGCCAGCGATGCTCCGCCGCTGATCCTCGATGTGCGCACCCTGCCGGAGTACCAGTCCGGCCACATCCCCGGTGCCTATTACCTGGATTATCGCCTGCTCGGTGACCGGATCCCCGAACTGCGCAAGGTGGCACCCCAGGATATCGTGCTTTACTGCGAAACCGGGGTGCGCTCGCGCATCGCCAAGCGACAACTCATCCGCGCCGGCCTGCCCAATGTCTACCACCTGGAAGGCGACATCCGCCGCTGGCGCCGCGAGGAACGGCCGCTGATCAAGGGTACCGATCCCCGCTAGGAGCCTGTCGGGCTTAGGCGATCGTAGCGAGCAAGGTGGGAGAGCGAGGACAGTTTTTCGATCGTTTGAGGAGAATAGCCGTAGCTATTCGACGAAACGGATCGGAAAAATGGACCGCTCTCCCCCCGGCGCAGTAGATCAGTCCTAAGTCCGACAGGCTCCTAGCCTTTGGCTGTGCTACTCTCCGCTCCATCACGGACGTAACGAGCATGCCATCATGATTCTGATCCTCGCCCCCGATACGGAACGGAGCAGCGACGAGTTCCGCCAGCTCATGGCTTATCTCGACAAGCTGCCCAATATCCAGGCCCGCCTGCACGAGGAATTCGGTGCCCAGCAATCGCTCACCGAAATTTACCTCATAGGTGACACCGCCACCCTCAGCATCCACGAGATGGAAGCCCTGCCCGCGGTGGAACGGGCCGTGAAGGTGTCGCAGGAATACCGCGTGCTGGGTCGCCATCGCGACGACCAGCGCTCCACTCATTTCGATTACAACGGCGTGCGCTTCGGACAGGACAATCTGAACGTCTTCGCCGGCCTGTGCGCGGTCAGTAATCCGGAACACGTGGAGGGCATGCTCCGTGCCCTGCAGGCCCAGGGGCAGGTCTGCACCCGCATGGGTGCCTACAAGCCCCGCACCAGCCCCTATGCCTTCCAGGGCCACGGCAAGGCCTGCCTGCCCTACGTGTTCGAGCTGGCGGGCAAGTACGGCATCAAGGTCATCGCTATGGAGGTCACCCACGAGTCCCACGTGGAGGAGATCCACTCGGCCCTGGAGCAGACCGGTAATCCCACCGGGGTGATGCTGCAGATCGGGCTCAAGCGCGGCTTCGGCATCACCCTCGAGGAATCGCTCAACGCCGCCGAGTACCTGGCCAGTGAGGGCAACCGCCGGGTGGTATTCGGCCTGCGCGGCATGAAGACCAACATGGGCGACCCGCACCGGAACCTCGTCGATTTCGCCCATGTCCCGGTGGTGAAGCGCCTCACCCGCATGCCCGTGTGCATCGATCCCTCCCATTCCGTGGGTACCCGGGACCGCGGTCCCGACGGCATACTCGATGTCTTCCAGGTCACCGCGCAGGGCGTGGTCGCCGGCGCCAACATGATCCTGGTGGATTTCCATCCCGAACCCGGCAAGGCCCTGGTGGACGGGCCGCAGGCCCTGCGCCTGGATGAACTGGAATACTTCCTGGAGGATGTGCGCATGGCGCGCGAGACCTACGAGGCACGCGTGAAACTCGCCAGCCGGCACGAGATCAGCGAGGTCAACGAATAGCAGCACCAGATGTCAGGTTTTGCTCACTGGTGTGGTCACATCCTGCACTATACTGATCTTGATCTTGAAGGAACGGGCTTTGCCCGAGAACATCACGAGCTGTTCGCGGGCAAAGCCCGTTCCTGCAATCTTTCATACGATCAAGGTGCCCCCATGCGTATACCTTCCTTGCTGCTGATGCTCGCCCTGCTTGCCGGCCCCGCCCTTGCCGAAAAGGGCGCCGAGTGGGTGCAGACACCCTACGATGAGCAGAAGGTGGTGTTTGATTTCTACTTCGACCATCCGGAGAAGATCAACTCCGCCCTGTACTGGATCCGCTCCCTCATGAACCCGCTCATGGAATCACCCTATGAGATGGCGCCGGAGTTCCTCGACCTCAAGGTCGTCGTCCATGGGGCTGAGACCGTCACCCTGGCGAAACACAATTTCGCAAAATACGAGGATGCCGTGCAGCGCATGCGCTACTACCACAGCCTGGGCGTGGAGTTCATCGTCTGCGGTCTGGCCATGGCGGACTTCGGCTACCGTCTGGAGGACCTGCAGGATTTCGTGCGCGTGGTCCCGTCCGCCATCACCGAACTGGCCCATTGGCAGTTGCAGGGCTATGCCCTGATTACCCCACAGGTGCTGGAACGCAAGTTTGCGATCGAGGATATTCGTTAGAGATCGGCGTAACCACCCGAAAACCCTTTTAACCGCCAAGACGCCAAGTTCGCCAAGAAAACATTTTTGAACCGCCAAGACGCCAAGGACGCCAAGAAAGAGATATGAACCGCCAAGGCGCCAAGGACGCCAAGAAAAATCGCTGTTAATCAGGAATCAGTGTTGATCGCTACAGCCCAGTCTCGTCATTCCGGCGAATGCCGGAATCCATAGGTGTGGCGACATGGATGCCGGCCTGCGCCGGCATGACGGCTAAAGTGGACACCCCTTGACTCAAAGCGGTTTTCTTGGCGTCCTTGGCGTCCTTGGCGTCCTTGGCGTCTTGGCGGTTCAATACCCTGCTCAGAAATACCGCGCCAACTCCACCAGCAGGTGGTCGTCGGCCTGGAAGGCATGCAGGGGATCGGTGACCGGGAAGGCCTGCCAGACGCGCAGTTCGGCGCTCAGGCGCCAGGCATTGCCGATGCGACGACTGGCCTCCAGGTTGTACAGGCGTCCGTGATGGTCCAGGTCGAGGAACAAACCAGCGAGGATCTCCGTGCCGTCCACGTCGTTGAAGACCCAGCGGGTGCCGAGGAACAGGTCGTTCTCGAACGGGTTGGGCGCGGCGTCCTTGCGGTCGTCGAAGGAATACTCCAGCAGCAGGCCGAGATCCATAACGCTTTCGCGCAGGCCCACCAGGGTGTATTCAAAACCGCCCACGGCGGCGGTGAAGGTATCGCCCTGTCCTGAGCGCCGTATCAGCTCCAGCTTCCACAACCAGTCACCGGCAATGCGTTGCAGGGCCAGGCCGGTCTGGTGAATGACGTCATAGCGAGGCACCAGTACCGGCTTTCCATCGCCATCCACGCCGGGCAGCAGTCGGGGTTCGCGGCTGGTGCCATGAAAATGGGAAAGGCCCAGATCCCAGGGACCGATATAGTGGCTCCAGCGCAGGGCGGCGTCGATCCGCCGTTCCTCACGAGCAGACTCGTACACGGCCTGTTCGGTATCCACCACCAGGGCCGGCCGCAGGCGACCCTCGATGCCGGGGAAGGTGCGCTCGCGGAAACCCGGCAGCAGAAACAGGTCCAGGGTGCCCCACTCGCGAACCAGGGCCAGGTTGACCATGGGCTGGCCCAGCTTGTCCTCGCCATCGGGGTTTTCCACCAGGTCGGTCTGGTTGAGGATGTCCACCAGGTGCTGGGATTCGGTGACCCCCCAGAACACCTTGCGGATACCCAGGCGCAGTTCCCAATCACGGCTGGCGCGGATCCAGGTGAGTTCGCGAATGTCGCCGTGGCTGCGTTCGGCATCGCGGCTGTCGAGACGCAGGAAAGGTGCGAACAGGAAGCTCTGCCGACCCTCGTCCCAGCTGTGGTAGTACTCGGGCTGCAGGGCCAGGGACAGGGAACCGGCACCCTGGCCGGGATGGGCCGGCGAGGCCGCAAACAGGCGCGCCTCGGTGGCCAACTGGCCGGACCATTGCCCTTGTGCCGGGGCCAGGCCGCCCCAGGCCAGCATCACCGCCATCAACCAGGTCGCCTTGACGCGTGTCACCACGCCCGCCATCAGCGTGCCCGGCGCAGGCTGTTCTGGTCGAAATCCCGATCCGTCAGGCCCTGGCGAAACTGCTGGTCCGACCAGTGCAACTCGGTGCTCTTGCCAGTCTGGTGGTTTTCCATCAGGAACCGATCGGCGCGCCAGTACTGATCCAGGTATTGACGATAATCACGAAAACGCAAGGTCTTGAGCAGTGCATCCTTGCGGTCGTAAAAGATTACCTGCTGCGGCCGGTATTCTGCCTGATCGATCCATACCAGCTGGCGTGTGTAGCCGGAATGGGGATCCACGGGGTAGCGTTCCATGACGAAGCAATCCATACCCTCGTAGACCTCGTCGCGCAAATACCGGTAGGTGTATTTCTCCACCTCGTCGGAGGAGATGTCCTCGTAGGCGAATTCGCTGCCCATGAAGGGTCCGGATTTGTTGCGCGAGGAGATGCGCTTGACCCGGGCCAGGGACGGCAGGTAGAGCCATTGATCGTCGGGGCCGGTCTTGTGGCTGAAGGTGAGCAAGGCGGTACCCTTCACATCCAGCGGTTCGTCGAAGATGGTCAGGGTCTTGTCGCCATCCCCCTCCACTTCCAGGTTGCGCACCCGCAGTTGGCGATGGCTCTCGTCGCCTTGAGAATTGCGCAGGATCATGGCCATGCTGGCACTGGAATCCCCCCAACCCTGGTCGCGGCGGTCTGCCTCGCGGGCGATGGCCAGACCGCGTTCCTCCGGCGTCTCGGCCAGGGCAATGGGCATGAACAGGCTCAACAGCAGCACCAAGGAAATCGTCCTCATATTATTTCTTCTCCAGTTTCATCAGCAGCGGCGGCAACAACAGGAAATCGGCCGCCAGGGCGAAGCTGATGGTGATGGCGGTGAGCAGGCCCATGCCGGCATTCAGTTCGAAGGCGGACTGGGCCAGCACCAGGAAGCCCGCCACCAGCACCGCCGAGGTGGTCCACAGGGCCACGCCTACATGGGCGAAGGCATAGCGCACGGCATCGGGCGCATTCAGGCCGACCTCGCGCCGGGCGCGCAGGTATTTGCTGAGGAAATGCACCGTGTCGTCCACCACGATCCCCAGGGTCATGCCGGTGACCACCGACAGGGCCAGGCCCACCTGCCCCACCAGCAGGCCCCACAGGCCAAAGGCCATGGCCGCCGGCACCAGGTTGGGAATCATGCTCACCAGGCCGATCTTAAGGGAACGCAGCGCGAAGATCAGCACCAGCGAGATCAGCAGCAGGGCCACCGTGGTGCCCGTCAGCATGCTGCGGATATTACGCTCGCCGATATGGGAAAACATGATGGTAGGGCTGGCGCCATGGGCCTGCATGGAAACCGGGGCATGGTCGCGCAGCCACTGCTGCGCCTGTTCCTCCAGCTCCAGCACGCGGTTGCTGGAGATGCTGTGCAGCACCACGCCCAGGCGGGTCGCGGACTTGTCGAGGTTGATCTGGTTATTGAGATCCAGTCCGTAGGGCAAGGACATTTCGTAGAGCAGCAGGTACTGGGCCGCCTGCTCCCGCTCTTCCGGCAAGCGATACCAGGCCTCGTCGTCGCCGTGCAGGTTCTTGTTAAGCCGCTTCATGGTATCCGTGAGGCTCTGCACATGGATCACACCCGGCTGTTGCCGGTACCAGTCGGCAAAGGCCTCCAGCCGGCGCAGGTACTCGGGTTCGCTGATGCCGCCGGATTCGCCGGACTCGAGGGAATAGTCGATGCGGTAGATTCCGGTCAGGTGCTCGGTGGTGAAATCGGTGGCCTGGCGGAATTCCACGCTGCCGTCGAAATATTTCACGAACTCGTCGTTGAGCTGGTTGCGCGGGATCATGGCCACCAGCAGCAGCACCAGCAGGCCCATGCCCCACAGCAGCGCGCGTCGCCGGGTGATGACGAACTCCGCCACCCGGTCCATGGCCCGATGTGACAGGCTGGTGCCCAGCTTCACCCGTACCGGCAATACCATCATCAGCGCCGGCAGTAACACGATGGAGTAGACAAAACCTGCCACTACGCCCATGGACACGATATTGCCCAGGTCGCGGAAGGGCGGTGCATCACTGAAGTTCATGCTCAGAAAACCGATGGCTGTGGTGAGATTGGTGATGAACACCGGCGCCAGGTTCACCCGCAGGCTTTCCACCATGGCCTTGGCCTTGGCATCGCCGCGACGCATGCCATGCAGGAAGCTCACCAGGATATGGATGCAATTGGCCACTGTCAGGGTCAGGATCATGGTGGGCGCGGCCGAGGACGGTGGCGTGAGGCGGATGCCCAGCCAGCCGGTCAGCCCCAGGGCCGTGATGATGGTGATGAAAACGATCAGCATGCTGATCAGGGCGCCGGTGAAAGAGCGCAGCAACAGGACCATGACCACCGTCACCAGCAGGAACATGACCGGCACCAGGCGTTGCATGTCCAGGGCGCTGTTTTCCGAGAAGGCGTTGTTGAGCATGACGATGCCGGTGAGATGGATTTCGATATCCGGATAGCGCTCCCGCATCTCCTCCACCAGCGCCCGGGAGAATTCCACCACCTCGGGGGTTTCCTGCATCTCGTTCACGCCTGGCAGCTGTACCGTGACATTGACACCCGTGACATCGGCCTGTGCGGAGACGATGCTGTGCACCAGCAGGGGTTCGCGCAGGGCAATCTCCCGTATCCGCCTCAAATCCGCCGGATCGAGATCCAGTGCGTCTTCCACCAGATTCTCGACGATGAGATCGTCCTGTTCGCCGCGGGTGTGCTGGAAATTGCTCAGGGAATCGACACGGATGGAATACGGGATCTGCCAGGCACGCTCGGTGAGGTATTCCACCGCGGCCAGGGTGTCTGGCGTGAACACCTGTCCATCCCGGGGCGCCAGCACGAACAGCACATTGTCGGTCTTGGTATAGATATTCTGCAGGGCCTCGAAGGCCTGCAGCTGGGGATTTTCCTGGCTGAAGAACACCCGGTAGTCGGCGCTGAAGCTGATGAAGCGGGCGCCATACCCGGTTGCCAGTACCGTGATGATAGATAGCAGGATGGCCGCCACCCGCCAGCAGATCAGCCACTCCCCGTAGGTTCTTGCCATTATTGTTGCTCGTTCTTTTGCGATTTTGCGTTCAAGTGTCTTTGAAATGCTGTGGTGACTACCCGTAGGAGCGGAAACAGGGAATTCCGGTGGAGCATTCAGGCCCGCAGACTATCCAGGTATTCCACCAGGCTCGAGGTGCAGACCTGCAGGCGCTCCAGGCTCTGGGCATTCTTGGCCATGCCGATACAGCCCTCCACGGCCGCGATCACGAAGGTCGCGGCACGCTCGCTGTCCAGTTCCTGCCGCACCGTGCCATGGTGCTTGCCCGCTTCCAGGGCCTCCACCAGGCAGCGGCTCCAGGTCTGGAACACCCGGTCGATGCGGATGCGAAAGCCTTCATCCAGGGGCGACATCTCCTGCGCCAGGTTATTGAGCGGGCAACCCTGGGTCACGGCCTCGAAGGGTCCATCGCCGCGCGCCAGGTTCGTGATCAATTGGATCATGGCGCCGATGGGATCCCGGCTGTCCTGCAAGGCCGTGACCCAGATCCCGGACATGGCCCCGGCAATCAACTCGTCGACCACGGCGTAGCCAAGGCTCATCTTGTTGGGAAAATGGTGATACAGGGCACCCTTGGTCAGGCCCGTCTGGCGCAGCACGTCGTCCAGGCGCATGCCCTGGAAACCCTTGTGGTAGATCTCCCGGAAGGCCGCTTCCAGGATCCGCGCGCGGGTGGCATCGGCATTTCGTTCCGTGCGCGGTCCTGATTCCACTGCCGCTGTCATACCCTGCTCCCACTTTTCTGATTCCCGGCATGCCGGTAGTCGCCATTGTAACGGCCCCCCCGCCTCGCAGGGAGAGATTTACCGCCTATTGACAAACCAGTTGGTCGGTATGTAGTCTACTCACTATCCGGTCCCGCCACAAGCCGCTCACCCACTGCCAAGGCCAGGAGAAAACCATGGATGACGCCACCCTCGCCCTCGATCACCCGGCAATTTCCAGCGTTCCGGAGGCCGGGCAAAAGGTCCGGCTCCACGGCCGGGAAATACGGGTGGAGCTGACACGGGCCGCCCAGCTTGCCGCGGCAGGGCTGGCAGCGCCACTGGTGGTGGAAATGGAGTTGTACTTCAGTTGCCTGGTACGCAAGCAGGTGCGGGTCAAACCGCTGGCCGACACCCAGTTGCCGAGCGATGACCTGGTTTCCCTTGGCGGCCCGCTGCTGCTCGGTTTCCGCCCCGTGGTGGCGGAGCAATGCCGTATCGCGGACCTGGGCGATGAAGCACCTCCGCTGAAAACCATGCCGGTCACCAAGCCCGGCGCCTATATCCCCCACTGGCTGCGCCTCGATTTTCACAAGGGGGAATGGCGCGGCGAGTTCGGTTACCAGTCCTGAGGAAAACGCCCCCAATCACGGTCATACAAGGAGAGCACACCATGTCCACATCACCCGAAAACCTGCAGCAGGCAGACCCCCGGACGGACGCCTGGCTCAACCAGAAACTGGATGAGCTGCTGCCCACCAAACTGAAGGAAATCGACGCGGCGCGCACGCCCTCCATGGCGATCATTGCCACCAAGGGCACCCTGGACTGGGCCTACCCGCCCTTCATCCTCGCCTCCACCGCCTCCGCCATCGGCTGG
>JAIVHA010000164.1 GCA_020201295.1 Lysobacteraceae bacterium
ATGGAACCATACTCCTGGCCGATCCGGCCATCGGCTCGATTACCGTCCCGCGCGCCCAGTTCGAGTCGATCTGGGACGGGACCGTCCTGGCTGCCCGCGCAAACCTCCAGGTGGCCAGAAACCATTTCAACAGCATCCGGGACTGGGAGCCCTGGCCAAGGGCGCCCATCACCCGGGGCGTGGATCGATCCGGCTTGGGAATGTTCGTATTGTCGTTGCCAGGACGCAACGAGTTGGGGAGGTAGGCCATGAACAAACTGCGGCGATCGTACCTGGATTACTGTCGCCTGGGTTCACTGGCGACACTCACCTGGCTGTCCTGTAGCGTAACTGCTATTGCCTCACCCTCTACTTCCGACGGGTTTGACTGCACTGCCTGCACGATTCTGTCCCAGAGCGAGCTCGAGGTGCAACGTGGCGGTTTTTCATTCGCCGGGCTCAGTTTCGAGTTTGGCGCCAACATACGCTCCTTTATCGATAATCGCCTGGTCCTGGAGAGCATCATTACCATCATGCAAGACGGGACCATCCAGCACCAGGCCGTCTCCTTGCCGGACAACATGCCGGGTGCGACCCAGGTCACGAACGTCACGCCGCAGCCGGGGCCCGGCACTCCCAAGTCAGTCATCACGAATGCACCACCCGACGTGGACCTTCCAGGACTCGGCAACGCTCTGGGCGTCAGCGTCAATGACCACAAGGGGTTCACCGCCGCCCTGCATGAAGCGACTCGACAGCGCATCACCAGCACCCTCATCAATACTGCAAGTCATCGCGATTTGCGCCAGGAACTCGAGGTCAGGGTCAATGTGGAAAATTTCCGGCAGTTTCACCAGGACGTGCGCCAGAGCCTGCTGAACAACCGCATCGACGCTTCACGACTGCGCTGAACGGGGTTCAGCGCCCCCGATCATCATGCAAGCCCTCATATCGCATAGGGCAGACGCAGGGTGATTCCCACGTCCGGAGCGTCCGCGGTTATACCCAGCTCCAGGTTCACATTGGCGTTGAGTCGGTCGCTAATCCGGTGACTGAATCCCAGCAGCAAAGAGCCCACGTCCAGGCTGGAACTCGACAGGCTCACGCCGTTGATCGTGGTGCTGCTCGAGCGGATGAAGTCGTGCTTGTAGCCAAGCGAGAACGAGGCGCGTGAATTGATCGAATAGGCCATGCCGAAACTGAAGCGGACCACGTCACCCGGATCCACGTTACCAATGGTCTGGTTATCGCTCCCCTCAACCACGAAGGTCGTGTTGACGTCCTCGTCGAAATTATACAGATACCCGAGGTTGGCATAGAACACCGCTGGATCGGACGGGTACAGCGCCGTCACGCTGGGCTCCACGGCATGGAAACCGGATCCGGTGGGCAAGCTGGTCTGTATCCCCTCGTTATTGCGCGGCACGTCATAGGGACCCTCGCCCGTGGTGGACTTGTAGCGCACATTGCCAATGAAGATCGGCCAGCCACTGCTTCCGGCATTCATCTGGTAGTGCAGGGCCAGCTCCACATCCCCGATGCCATTACCTTCCAGGTCACGGGTGACTTGTGGTTCGCTGACCACGGAAGGGATGGTGGCTCGCAAGGTATCGTCACGCCAGATATAGGGCAGCCTGCCTTCCACTTCCAGTCTGGGCGTTATGCCATAGCGCAAGGTAAGCGCTGGCGAGATCAGGTTGCGGTCGGCATCCTCGGCTTCCAGTATCCCGATCAGGAAGGTTTCCAGGATCTCGACACCCAGGAACGACAGGCGGTTGATCTGGGAATTGGAGAATTGCAGGGAAGGCTCGATGACCCATGTCCCTTTCGGCGTCAGCACACCACCGATATTGGCGATCGCCTGTATCTCCGGCCGCACCTCGGCCGTGGGTTCTGGTGCCTGGCCAACGGGCTGATCCGGTGGCGGGGTATCCGCCCAAGTCGTGGCAGGAAACAAAACTGTCGCGAGTAAGGCGGATGAAAGAGAGAAACCATTATTTTTATTCATCTCGAATCTCCAGACCGGGCAATAATCGACATGGGATGTGGACGGATTCTTTCGCCGAAACTCGCACTTACATCGATGCCACCTTGCTTACCTTCACTTGCGTTGATGCAGTGCTTCTGCATCAGCCTGTACAGCGTCATGCGGGCCACACCGAGGCGGCGGGCGGCTTCGGAAACATTGTTGCTGGATTGACGCAAGCCAGCCAGGATCGCCTGGCGCTCGGCATCGATCCGCGCCTGGGCCAGAGTTTCGGTCGCAAGTTCCGGTTCCGCATGGAACAGCTCCAGTTCCTGCGGCGTGATCAACCGGTGTTCACACATGATGGTCGCACGGCGCACCCGGTTGATGAGTTCGCGCACATTGCCTGGCCAACAGTAGTCACGCATGACCTGTAGCGCCTGCTGGCTGAAGCCACTGACATTGTGATTGCGTTCCTTGGCGAAGATGGAAAAGAAATATCGCGCCAGCGGTTCGATGTCCTCTACCCGTTCGCGCAGGTCCGGCATCCTGAGCTGTACCACGTTGAGCCGGTAGTACAGGTCCTCGCGGAACTCTCCCTTTTCCACGGCATCATGCAGCTCCACATGACTCGCGGTAATCACCCGTACGTCGATCTGTATCGAGTCCATGCCCCCCACGCGTTCAATGGTCCTTTCCTGCAGGAAACGCAGCAGGTTGACCTGCAGGTCCAGGGGCAGGTCGGCGATTTCGTCGAGGAAAATCGTGCCTCCATTCGCCGCCTCCAGGCGTCCGATCTTGCGCCGGTGCGCACCTGTGAAGGCGCCCCGTTCATGGCCGAACAGTTCCGAATGAATCAGGGTAGGTGATATGGCGCCGCAATTGATGGCGACGAACGGCCCCTTCCCGCGTGCTGAACGATCATGAATGGACCTCGCGGCCAGTTCCTTGCCGGTGCCGCTACTACCGCTGATCATGACCGATGCATCGACACTGGCGATCTTCCCGATCTGCTTGAACACCTGTTGCATCCGCTCGCTGACACCGATCATGCCGGCGCTGGACAGATCGCGGTGTTGAACACGATTGGCGTGCCGGCTGGCATGGGCCATGCCATAGGCATGACCGAGGCACTGGGACAGGCGCAGCGGATCCACCGGCTCCGTATGGTAGTCATGGAAATAGCCGGGAATCAGGCCGATGTCGATCAGCTTGATCAAGCGCTCGGGCGGGATGATTCCGACCCATGCCGCCGTGGGCGTCAATTGCATGAGCCGTTCCAGGCCTAGCGGGATATCCGGGTCCAGAGTCTCCCCGAAATGAATGATGCCCAGCCCCACGCCTTCCTGTTGTACGGCCCGCGCGGCCTGCTCGATACTGTCGACCACCCGGATATGCCAACCGTCGGCGCGCATGGCCTGAATCAATGGCCGGCAGGCGGATTCCTCTATCAAGTACAGATAGACCAGACTTCGCGTCTTCATGCATCAGCCCCCTGAAAAGTGTGACACGCACGGTCGCGGCAACCACGGTGGCACACGATACGCAAGCCATACTGGCGTCTATCGCCATACCATTATGTATTCAGCCTGACCGTGAGTAATATTTATTATTAAAAACAATAAGTAAGCTGGTATCCGCAGATGCGCGGTAAAAAGAGTATGGAAATACAGCTTACCCCTGCATTCGGTGAGTGTAGCCCAGGATACATAATTTGCTATGAGTCAATGAAACAGCTATCCAGCCCTGCCTCCAGATCCGGATATTGCAGCGAGATACCCAGTTCGTTCAGCATGCGCTCGTTCCTGAGACGCTTCGACTCCTGCATATAGCCCAGCATACCCGGGGTGAGTTGCTGTTCCGCTTCCTCCCGGTCCAGCGTGGGAGGACGCGGCAGGCCGGCACGGTCGGCGATACGGTTGAAGTAATCGACCATGTTGGAAGGATGGCCGTCGCTGACATTGTAGGCTGTGCCGGATACACCACGCACCATGGCGGCCAGGCAAATCGCGGCCAGGTCGTCCGCATGAATGCGGTTGGTGTAGGGACACTGGTCCTCCCGCAACAGTGGCAGGCCCTTTCGCAGCCGCTCCAGCGGCAGGCGGCCGGGCCCGTAGATACCGGGTACGCGCAGGATCACCACGGGGATTCCGGTGCGTTCCGACCAGGCCTTCAGCTGGCGCTCGGCATCGAGGCGACGCAGGCCGCGACGGGTGTCCGGCCGCAGGGGCGCGTCCTCGTCGATCCAGGCGCCACCGCAGTCACCGTACACGGCACTGGTGCTGATATAGACGATGCGCCGCGGCAAGCCGTCCCGCTCCAGGGCGGCCAGCACGGCAGCCATGCGCGGGTCGCGGTCGCCGCTGGTCGGCGGCGGGGCGAAATAATAGAGTTCGGTTCCCGCAGACGGCAGTGGCGGCAAGGGCCGGTCCAGGTCCGCCTCCAGCGCCTCGATGCCCAGGTCCCGCAGTTGCACCGCGCTCTGCGGCGAACGCACCAGACCCGTGACCGGGGCACCGGCCGCCTGGCAGGCCCGCGCCACGCGTCGGCCGACATCGCCACAGCCCAGGATTAGCACAGCGTTCATCGGTTTACCTCCCTACACAAATCGGCCAGACTTGACGACTTTTGTCAGATCGGGGAATGGGCGACATGGTCTACCGGGTACGGATTCAGCCGAGCGGCCACCAGTTCGAGGTGCGTACGGGTGAAACCCTGCTGGATGCCGCCCTGCGCCAGGGCCTGGCACTGCCCTATGGCTGCCGTAACGGCAGCTGCGGCAGTTGCAAGGGCCGTGTGCTCTCCGGGCAGTTCCAGTATACCGGCGGGCAACGCCCGCCAGGACTCGATGCCCAGGAAGCGGCCAACGGTCTCGCCCTGTTCTGCCAGGCCATGCCCGGGAGCGATATGAGTATCGAAGCACGTGAAATCCACCGTGTCGGTGACCTCCCGGTCAAGACCCTGCCCTGCCGGGCGGAACAATTACGCCAGGCGGCCCATGACGTAATGGTCATCCAGCTCAAGCTGCCGGCCGCGGAGCGCCTGCAGTTCCTGGCCGGCCAGTACCTGGAGATCCTGCTCAAGGACGGACGCCGGCGCGCCTTTTCCATCGCCAACCCGCCCCACGAGGATGCCTGCATCGAACTGCACATCCGCCACGTGGAAGGCGGTACCTTCACCGACCATGTGTTCGCGGACATGAAGGCGCGCACCCTGCTGCGCATCGAGGGTCCTTTCGGCAACTTCTTCCTGCGCGAGGAATCCGACCGGCCCATCCTGCTGATCGGCGGCGGCACCGGCCTGGCGCCCCTGAAGAGCATGATCGAACACGCCTTCCATGTGGGCCTCACGCGGCCCATGCACTTGTTCTGGGGGGTACGCGCGCGCCGCGACCTGTACATGGATGAGCTGCCCAGCCGTTGGGCAGCGGAGCACGCAGGCTTCCAGTACACCCCGGTTCTGTCACAACCCCGCCCCGAGGACGCCTGGCCGGGGGAAACGGGCACGGTGGTGGAGGCGGTACTGCGCCGCTATCCCGACCTCAGCGGGTTCGATGCCTATATCGCCGGCCCACCCGCCATGTGCGAGGCCGCCCGCGAGGCCTTCCGGGAACAGGGCCTGCCGGAGGAACGCATGTTCTCCGACGCCTTCGAATATGCCGCCGACAGCCCGGCGACCGGCTCAAAATCCTAGTTTGATAGCGTTGCCTAGGAGCCTGTCGGCTTTTCTTCCCACGCCTCTGATGCAGGCTCGGCCTCCACCGCAGCATGTGCCATCGGGAGTGTTGGCGCGGCGCGACCCAGCACATCGGAGCCACGCTTGCCCAGGGTAGGGACGCCCACCACCAGGCCCATGCCCTGGCGGTAACAGGCCATGGCCTTATCGGACTCCCCCAGCTGTTCCAGCAGGTTACCCAGCACCTGGCAGGTCTCCACCGTGGGGGCCAGCTGAACACTGGCCTCCAGGTAGGCACGCGCCTTGCCCCACAGGCGGCTGGCCAGGCACAGGCGCCCCAGGGTCAGCAGCAGCACCGGGTCCTTGTCGTGATCCCGCAGCCAGGCCTCCGCCTCGTCGAGCCGACGCCCCACATCGCCCCCTTCCAGTTGCCCGAACAGGTATACCAACCGCTGGCTCCAATGACGGCGGATGGCGGCACGCAACAGCTCCTGGGCCTCGTCCACCAGGCCATGGTGCTGCAGCTGGGTAGCCTGGATGACCAGCAGGGACTCGTCCTGGGCCAGCGCACGCGGCAGCCAGCCCCAGGCCTCGCGCAGGGCCTCCAGATCACCACGTCGCGCCGCCAGTTCCAGCAGGGCACGGTGGATCTCCAGGTTGAGCCGCTTCAGCTCCTCTTCGCCGACCACCTTGCGCCGGCGCAGTTCTGGCAGCAGGTCGCGCAGGCTCTGCCAGTCTTGCAGGCGTTGGTAGAGCTTCATCAACATTTTCAGTACGTAGGCATGGCGCGGGGCGATCTGGCGCAGATGCCGCAGGGTAGCCAGTGCCTGCTCCAGCTGGCCGTGGGCCATCTGCAGCTCGGCCTGGCTGAGGCCCACCGCCACGTCGGCCTCGGGCATGCTGCCGTGGGCCAGGCGCAGGTAATGGTCACGCCGGTCATGGGCCCCCTGCTGCTGGGCGGCACGGGCCGCGGCCAGATAGGTGATCAGGGCGTTGTCGCTGGTGGCGGCGTGGCGCACCAGGCGTTTTTCCGCTGTCGCCCACTGCCCCTCCGCCAGTTCGATGAGACCACGGTTGAGGGCCGCGCGGGCGCGCCGTTCCCGGCGCAGACGCCGCCAGTGCAGCAAGCGGCCCGGCAACCGGCGCAAGCCCGCCAGAAAACGCACGGCCAGGTACAGGCCCGCCAGCACCGCCAACAGCACCAGGAGGGTGGTCTCCAGGCTCCAGTCCCCGTAGCCGATGAGCACATAGCCGGGATCGGGAAGCGTCAGCAGCGCCACCCCGACGGCGACCAGCAGGGCGATCATGGCGTAGACCAGGTACCTCATGGCTGCGCTTCCACCGGGGCTGCGGGTTCGCCTGCGGGCGCCGCGGGGGCGTCCAGCGCATCCTCCACGGCCGGTCCGGCCGGGTCCGGCAGACGCTGACGCAGCAGTCGCAAAGAGGTCGAGATATCGGGCAACTCGGGCCGGATCTCCTGCCGCAAGAGGTGATGCAGCTCGTTGGTCATGCTGGCGGTGGCCGGGTGATCGGCATCGAAATGCCGCTCCAGCCAAGCCCGCGCCATCTCAAGGCTGGTGCGGTACTGTTGCGGGTCGGCCTGCAGCAGGGCCAGCCGCGCCGTCTCCAGGGCCAGGCGCAGGTTCTGCACCAGGAAGCATTCCTGTTCCGGCGGCAGCATGGGGGTGGCCGGTTCCTGGTGGGAGCGCACCACCAGCAGGCGGCGCAGCGCCTGCCAGACGATGCCCGGGATCTCGCGCCAATCACCGGCGGTCAGGGTATCGCCCGTCTCGCC